>JBGQIR010000041.1:0-11086 GCA_041498535.1 Methylomirabilis sp. (SeqCode) | reverse complement strand
CCTATCCTGGCCGCTACGCCAAAACGGTCGTCTTCGGCCACACGCCAATGCGAGAGGTGCTGATGGAGGAGGACCGGATCGGCATCGACACCGCCTGCGTGTATGGCAACAAGCTGACCTGCCTGATCCTTCCATCACGCCAGGTGATCCAGGTCTCAAATCCGCTTGATGAGGTGTCTCGCGCCGCCCTCCTCGGGCATCGCCGCTGAAGATCACCCTCTGTCAGGATTTCCCCGATCCACACCACATAGAACCTTCGATCCCGCCACCTTTCCTGGCTGGACTGAAGCCAGGGCTTGGGCGCAAGGCACCAACTGCAGGCCGGGCCCTCCCTGTCAAGGCGCTGCCTTCGTCTGGCTGACGTGGTCGCGGGAATTCTTATTGACAGGGTATAGGTGGCTGATTACAGTAGGCGAGGGGAAGGTGTTTAGGCAAGGATGCACGCCCCTGGCGAATTTACGGATTTGGACATGAGAGACGATTTGCTCCAGAAGGTTCAACAGACGATCGACTGGCATCGGATGCTGGCGGGAGGCGAGACAGTCATCCTCGCCGTGTCCGGCGGCGTCGATTCGATGGTCCTGCTCTCCCTCTTCCTGCGCCTTCGCGCCCGCTATCGCGCCTCCCTCCATGTGGCGCATCTGGACCACGGCCTGCGAGGGACTGAATCGGCAGATGCGGCCGTCTTCGTGCGGCGCCAATGCGAGGCATTCCAGGTCCCCGTGACCCTCACGCGGGTTGAGGGAAACGCGTTGTGGGAGCGGCAGGGCGGATCGCTGGAGGCCGCTGCCCGTGATCTCCGTTACCGCTTTCTTGAGCGAGTGGCAGACGAGCACGGAGCAAACAGGATTGCATTGGGTCATCACCGCGATGATCAGGCCGAGACCATCCTCATGAATCTCCTCCGCGGGTCCGGGGCGCGAGGGCTCGGCGGGATCCCTCCTGTCCGGGGCCGGATCATCCGCCCGCTGATCGAGTGCTCCCGTGAGGAGATCGAGCGGTACGCGCGAAGCCAAGGAATCTCTTACGTCGAGGACTCTTCAAACCGTACCCTGTCGTATCTCCGGAATCGGATCCGTCTGGAACTGCTTCCCGAGCTGGCAAAACGATATAACCCCCGCGTCGCGGATGCGCTGGCGTCTGCCGCGTCGATCTTCGAAGCCGAGGATGGGCTGCTGAGCGCCATGACAGAGGGACAGCTCCCCGCCGTGGTGGTGTCCCGATCGAGCCAAGAGGTGGTGCTGTCCGTTTCCCGCATGGCGGCCCTTCCCGCGGCGCTCAGGCGACGCGTCATCCGGCACAGTGCCCATCTTCTGCGGGGCGACCGCCCGGGATTGAGCTTTCATCAGACGCTGGCCATCGAGCGACTGCTGCTCGCGGAGGGCGAGCGGGGCGAGGTGCATGCGGCTGGCGGGATCCGGGCAGCAAGAGCGGGTGATCGCATGATCCTTTCGACGCGGGAGCATGAGGCAGGGGGGAGAGGTGAACCGTTTCGCCTCGCCGTCCCGTGCCGGACTACCATTCCGGAATTTTCGCTCAGCTTCCAGGCCGACATCCTTGACGATCGGACAGTGGATCGGCGGGCTGGGGGTCCTTGGACTGCGCTGTTGGATGCCGACCGCGCCGGGAGGGAGCTGCTCGTAAGGGGCTGGGAACCAGGCGATCGGTTCATTCCCCTGGGCATGACTGGGCAGAAAAAACTGCAAGACTTCTTTGTGGACGCGAAGGTGCCACGTCACCAACGATGTCGCGTGCCGCTGGTCGTCTCCGGGGGCGAGATCGCCTGGGTTGTGGGTTTCCGAGTGGATGAACGATTCAAGGTGACCGATTTGACGCGCCGGATCCTGCGGATGTGTGCGGCAAGGGAAGGAGCAGAATAGTCCGCAACGCGATGAGCTGCCGAACGTGGCGTGTGGCTGAGATCGTCTGCACAGTTGCCGAACCTACCAAGGGCTGAAAAAGGGTCCGGGGGCCGGTTTGGCGTTGAAAAACCTTGAGGTATGTGTTACAAATGGCTAAGAGGCGAATCGTCTGATGGCCTCCCTTGCAAGGAGAGGGAATAGGGATCGGATGGAGGAGGTACACGGTTGAGCCCATTTTTTAAGAATCTGGCCCTGTGGCTTGTCATTGGGTTGATCATGGTTCTGGTCTTCAACATTTTCAATCAGAGCCAGCCACAGGAAAAGGAAATGATCTTCAGCGACTTCATGGCCCGGGTGGCCAAGGGCGAGGTCTCCGAGGTGATCGTGAAGGGCGCGGATCTCAAGGGCAAGCTGACCAGCGGCGAGAGCTTCCGGACCTATGCTCCCGACGATAAGGACATGATCTCGGAGCTTCGGCGCAGAGGGGTTCGCATCACCGCGAAACCGGTGGACGGCAACCCGTGGTATGTGAATATGCTGCTGTCGTGGCTTCCGATGTTGCTCTTCATCGGGGTGTGGATCTTCTTCATGCGTCAGATGCAGGGCGGCGGCGCGAAGGCGCTCTCCTTTGGCAAGAGCCGGGCCCGGCTCCAGTCCGACAAGCAAAGCAAGGTGACCTTTGCCGATGTCGCGGGTGTGGACGAGGCGAAAGAGGAGCTGCAGGAGATCATCGAGTTCCTGAAGGATCCCCCGAAGTTTCAAAAGCTCGGCGGGAGGATCCCCAAGGGCGTCCTGCTCATGGGCCCGCCGGGGACCGGCAAGACACTCCTGGCTCGGGCCATCGCCGGCGAGGCCAATGTTCCCTTCTTCAGTATCTCGGGGTCGGACTTTGTCGAGATGTTCGTGGGGGTCGGCGCGTCTCGTGTACGGGATCTGTTCGAACAAGGGAAGAAACATGCGCCGTGCATTATCTTCATGGATGAGATCGACGCGGTTGGGCGGCACCGAGGGGCGGGTCTGGGTGGCGGTCATGACGAGCGGGAGCAGACCCTAAACTAGCTTCTGGTCGAGATGGATGGGTTCGAATCGAACGAAGGGGTGATCCTGATCGCGGCCACCAACCGCCCCGATGTCCTAGACCCGGCCCTCCTGCGGCCCGGCCGGTTTGACCGCCAAGTCGTCGTGGCGCGACCGGACATCAGGGGACGGGAAGGGATCCTGCGGGTTCACACGAAGAAGATTCCTCTCGATGCCGATGTCGATCTGACGATCCTGGCCCGCGGCACGCCGGGCTTCTCCGGGGCTGATCTGGCCAACCTTGTGAACGAGGCGGCCCTGCTGGCAGCCCGCCAGAATAAGAAAACCGTGTGCATGAAGGACTTCGAGACCGCCAAGGATAAGGTGCTGATGGGTGTGGAGCGAAAGAGCATCGTCATTAGTGAGGAGGAGCGGAAGATCACCGCCTACCACGAGGCCGGCCACACCCTGGTGGCCAAGTCCCTTCCCGGCACCGACCCTATTCACAAGGTGACGATCATCCCCAGGGGCAGGGCTCTTGGGGTGACCCAGCAGTTGCCCATGGACGAGAAACATAATTATCCGAAAGAATTCCTCCTCAACGAGATCGCGATCATGATGGGCGGGCGGGTCGCCGAAGAGCTGGTCTTCGGTCAGATTACCACCGGGGCTGGCAACGACATCGAGCGGGCGACTGAACTGGCCAGGAAAATGGTGTGCGAGTGGGGCATGAGCGAGCGGTTGGGCCCCCTGACGTTCGGCAAGCGCGAAGAGATGATCTTTCTGGGGCGGGAGATCGCCCAGCATCAGGATTACAGCGAGCAGACGGCGGTGGAGATCGATCGGGAGGTCAAGCAGATCGTGATGGCGAACTACGAGAAGGCCAAGGTGCTGATCAAGGAGCGGATCGCGATCCTTCATGCCCTCGCCAAGGCCCTTCTGGAAGCGGAGGTGCTGGACGCTCCGCAAATCGATGCCATCGTGAATGGGACCGTCGCTATGGTGCCAGCACCGGCACCCGCCTGAGGGACTGTCCTCCGGATCTCGTCAGGGGCCTCAGGCGTGCGCGCCTGAGGCTCTCGTTTCTGCTGCCTCCTCCCGCCGATTTCGCCCACCTTCGTGGATGGCTTTCACGCATGTGAGACGAGCCGTGACTGACCGCGACAACGTATGTTCTCTTTCTTCCGCAGGGCCTGCTCGATTCCGGTGTCGGGACCGTCTGTTGGACCTGAAGGAGAGGACCCGGATCGTTGGGGTGTTGAACGTTACGCCGGATTCTTTCTCCGATGGCGGGCGCTTCCTGGATCCTGAGGTGGCTGTCGAGCAAGCGGTCCGGATGGTCGAGGAGGGGGCGGATATCGTGGAACTGGGCGGCGAGTCGACCCGTCCCGGCGCCGCCCCTGTCCCAGCGGATGAAGAGCTCCGACGGGTCCTTCCGGTCCTGCGTCGCCTCCGGGCCAGGGTTGCGACGCCGCTGGCAGTTGATACCTACAAGGCAGACGTGGCGAGGGTGGTCCTGGAGGAAGGCGCGGAGATCGTGAACGACATCTACGGTGTGCGCGGAAAGGGTGGTGTGGCAGAGGTGGTTGCGCGCGCCGGTGCCGGGCTCGTGATCATGCATATGAAGGGGACCCCTCGCGATATGCAGATCGACCCTGGCTACGACGATGTGGTGGGCGAGATCATGACCTTCCTGCGGGATCGCATCGCCTTCGCCGAAGGCATGGGCGTTGACCCCGAGGCGATCGCCGTGGACCCCGGGCTTGGTTTCGGGAAGCGGGTGCAGGACAACCTGGCGCTGCTACGGCGTCTGTCAGAGTTCCATCAGCTCGGGAAGCCGGTCATGATCGGTCCATCGCGCAAGTCGTTCATCGGAAAGGTCTTGGACATGTCGGTGGAAGATCGCCACGGCGGGACGGCGGCCTGCGTCGCGGCAGCGGTGCTGCAAGGCGCGGCCTTTGTCCGAGTCCACGAGGTCCGGCCGGCCTACCATCTCATCAAGATGTTGGACGCGATCAGGAGGGCCTAGCCGCATGTGGGCCACCGTTGCCCAGTTCAGGTGGATCGACGCAGTGGACGTCTTGATCGTGGCGTTCGCTGTCTACCAGCTCCTCCTGATGTTCAAGGGAACGAAGGCCCTGCAAATGATTCTGGGCCTCGCCCTCGTGTACCTGGCCTCCCGGGTCGCCCTGAAGGGCGGCCTCCTCACGGTCAACTGGGTCGTGCAGAACCTTCTGGGGGCCTGGTTCCTCTTGATCATCATCCTGTTCCAGCCTGAACTCCGCCGGGCCCTGGCTACGTTTGGGCTTCGCTCCAGGCTTACTCGGGCCTTCGCCAGGCACGAGGAGGCGCACATGATCGACGAGATCATCAGGACTGCGACCTCCTTGGCCGGGAAGAAGACCGGTGCGATCATCGTGCTGGAGCGGGAGAGCAAGCTTTCCGACTCTATCGATTCCGGCGTTGCGATCGACGCACGGCTCTCGAGGCGGCTCTTGGAATCGATCTTTTATCCCGGCTCGCCATTGCACGATGGGGCGGTTGTTATCCAGGGCGACCGTGTGGTCGCCGCCTCCTGCTTCCTTCCTTTGACGCTGAGCCCCGATGTCAGCGAGGAGTTGGGGACCCGCCATCGCGCGGCAATCGGACTGACGGAGGAAACCGACGCGATCGTCATCGTCGTCTCGGAGGAGACCGGAAGCGTGTCCCTCGTCAGAGCGGGGGTCATCAGTCAGGGCCTTGACGCCACGGCGTTGCGACGCCTTCTGGGAGAGCTGTTGGAGCCGCCACGTGGAGGGGCCTCGGGGGCGAAGCCGAAGGGGACTGCGGTACATTCCGCCGCCGCGTAGTGCCGACCAACGAATACAAACGACAATTGTAGAGTTACATCGGGCGGGTGGCCGAGGCGGGGCGCCCCATCCGCCCGCAACGGAAGGGCCCCACTGGGGGATGGGTGGAGTGAGGACGGATGGGGCTGCCGAAGGACAGGACCCGCGCCTTTGCAACAAGATTACAGACGTGTGTGTTAGTTACGCCAACACAGTGGCGGGTCGCTGAAAGGGACATATGTCCTGCATATCTCTCTGCCATTCGCCGCAACACGTTGGAACGGCACGAGCGGTATGCACCTACCGATGATCCATCCATGCGGGCAGTGATCACTGAATGAGGGACCATGAAAGAAGCGTCTGTTCGCAATCTCGGCCTTAAGCTCGCCTCCCTAGGTCTTGCCTTCGCCCTCTGGGTGGTCGTGGCGGGGGAACAGAAGGACGAGCGGATGCTGAATGTGCCGATCAAACTCGCGCGGCTTCCCAAGAACATGGTACTTCTCAACGACCCCGGCACCTTCGTGACGGTGAGGCTGCGCGGTCCCAAGAGTCTGGTCAGCAGCCTCCCTTCCGAGGAAGTGAACCTGAATCTGGATCTTTCCCAGCTCAAGGAGGGGGAGAACCTGGTGGCTGTGAGGGCCGAGGAGATCGAAGTACCTCGCGGCGTGGAGGCCCTCCAGGCTTCGCCGAGGTGGGTGCGACTGGTCCTGGAGTTGGTGGCAGAACGAGAGGTGCGGGTCGCGGCGCGCGTGGAAGGGACACCTGCTTCGGGGCACTATTTCAGGCGGGCCTCTGCACGGCCCGACCATGTGCGGGTGGTGGGGCCGAGAAGCGCAGTGAGCCGGGTGGCCAAGGTCTACACCTCCGCGGTCAGCATCGAGGGGCGGTCTCGTGATTTCGCCGTCCGGACCTCCCTCGAGCCTGTCGGGAAGTCGGTGAAAGTGGAAGGAACTGATTCCGTCCTGGTCTCTGTTGAGATCGGAGGCAACAGCGGGCGCCCATCGTCGTGAGGCGGCCGCGCACGTGGAGGTCGCTTGGGGAGGAGCGGGTCATGAGAAAGCTGTTCGGCACCGATGGAATTCGAGGCGTGGCCAACAGGGAGCCGATGACCCCGGAGACCATGGTCAAGGTGGGTCGCGCAGCCGCCCATCTCTTGAGGCGGTCAACGCAGCGCCCCGCGATCGTCATCGGGAAGGACACGCGCCTCACCGGATACATGCTGGAGACGGCGCTGACGGCAGGGATCACCTCGATGGGGGTGGATGTGCTGCTGGTAGGCCCACTCCCGACGCCGGGGATCGCGTTCATCACCCGAAGCCTTCGGGCCGACGCCGGAGTCGTCATCTCAGCCTCGCACAACTCGTACGAGGATAACGGCGTCAAGTTTTTCTCCGCCGATGGCCTGAAGCTTCCTGATGCGATGGAAGAGAAGATCGAGGAGTTGATCTTCAGTGGAGAGGTGGATGGGATCAGGGCCGCCCCGCGCGAGATCGGGAAGGCCTACCGCATCAGCGACGCAGTTGGCCGCTACATCGAATTCGCCAAGACCACCCTCCCCAAGGGGATGACGCTCAAGGGGATGCGAGTGGTTGTGGACTGCGCCAACGGCGCCGCCTACAAGGTCTCCCCTGCGGTCCTCAAGGAGCTGAATGCGGAGGTGGTGCCCCTCAATGTCCAGCCCGACGGCACGAACATCAATAAGGGCTGCGGCTCGTTGCACCCGGAAGGACTGCGGCGAGCGGTGGTGAGACACAAAGCGCACATCGGGTTTGCCCACGACGGCGATGCCGACCGGGTCCTCTTCGTGGACGAGCGGGGTGAGCTGGTCGATGGGGATCACATCCTGGCGTTGTGCGCCCTCGACCTCAAGCGGGAAGGCCGGCTCCATGAGGACACTATCGTCGCGACCGTGATGAGCAACATCGGCCTGGAGATCGCCATGCAAGAGGCCGGGATCAGGGTCGTGCGAACCGCGGTTGGCGATCGGCACGTCCTCGAAGAGATGTTGGCGAAACGATACACGCTGGGTGGCGAGCAATCCGGGCACATCATCTTCCTGGAGCACAACACCACCGGCGACGGCATTGTAACGGCCCTGCAGGTGCTGGCGGCCATGCAAAGGCACGGCAAGCGGCTGTCGGAGCTGTCGGCATGCATGACCTCGTACCCACAGGTCCTGGTCAATGTCCAGGTGCGTCGGGAGCGGGCTTTGGAGGAGCTGCCGAGTGTGCAGCAGGTCATCCGATCGGCGGAGACGCGCCTCGGAAAGACGGGGCGGGTCCTGGTCCGACTCTCGGGCACGGAGCCCGTGGCCCGCGTGATGGTGGAGGGACGGGAAGATCAGACCGTCGAGCGGTTGGCCCGTGAGATCGCGCTCGTGATCGAAAGAGAGATGGGTTGAAGATGGTTTCGGGTGTTGTGTTCCGGGTTGCGAGTTAGGGAATCTTGATCGTAACGCGAAACCCGGAACCCGCAACTCGAAACGGCGAGCGAAGTGAGCCATGGCGACTTTGAGCGTGAACGTTGATCATATCGCCACGATCAGGCAGGCAAGGCGGGGGCAGGAGCCTGATCCCGCCCATGCTGCGGTGCTGGCGGAGCTGGCCGGCGCCTCCGGCATCACTGTCCACTTGCGGGAAGACCGCCGGCATATCCAGGATCGGGATCTCGAGGTGCTCCGGCGCCTGGTCAAGACGAAGCTCAATCTGGAGATGGCGATCACGGAGGACATGATCCGCATCGCCCTGGCGGTGAGACCGGATATGGCCACACTTGTCCCGGAGCGGCGTGAAGAGCTGACCACCGAGGGTGGACTCGACGTTCACGGGCATCTCGATGCGGTGACGCAGGCCGTGCGCGCCTTGCGAGAGGGCGTCGTCGTCAGCCTCTTCATCGATCCGGACCAGGATCAGTTATCGGCTGCCGCGCGAACGGGGGCTGACCTGGTCGAACTCCACACCGGGGCATATGCTGAGGCGAGCGAGCACAAGGCTCAGCAGGGCGAGATGGCACGGCTCATCAAGACGGCCATTTTGGCCAGGGAGCTGGGACTTCGGGTCAGTGCCGGGCATGGATTGAATTATCGCAATGTCGGGCCGGTCGCGGCCATCCCGGAGGTGGAGGAGCTCAATATCGGGCACAGTGTTATTGCCCGGAGCGCGCTCGTGGGCATGGAGCGGGCGGTCCGCGAAATGCTGGCAGCAATGGCAAGCCACGCCTCCCGCGGTGTGACCGAAGGTCGAGAGGGGCGGCGGTGGTAATCGGCATTGGAATCGACCTCGTTCGGATCGGGCGATTTGAACAGGCGATAGCGCGTTACGGAGGCCGTTTCCTCGATCGCCTCTTCACCACAGCGGAGCGGGAGCGCTTCCGGCGCCATCCCTTCCCTGGCCGGCACCTTGCGGCCCGCTTCGCCGCCAAGGAGGCGGCCTTCAAGGCGCTTCGCACCGGATGGGGTCAGGGGGTCGCGTGGCGGGATGTAGAGATCGTGGGCGGCGGGCGCGGGCCTTCGAGCCTTGTGTTTTCTGGGCGGGCACTCGACGCGGCGGTTCGCCTCGGGATCAGGCAGACGTTGGTCAGCCTGACCCACGAGGGTGACTACGCGGTCGCCTTCGTCATTGCCACGGATGAGGGCTAAGCGGCGTTCCTGGGGGATGGGCGGATGGGAATGAAAGTCGTGACGGCCAGTCAGATGCGCGAGCTGGATCGGCGCGCGACGGAAGAGTTCAACATTCCGTCATTGCTCCTGATGGAGAACGCCGGACTTCAGGCGGTCCTGGAGATGGAGCGCTCGTTCCCTCGATTGTCCAGGAGCCGTGTGGGCATCGTCTGCGGGAAGGGGAACAATGGGGGCGATGGCTGTGTCGTGGCCCGCCACCTCTTCGGCCGGGGGACGGCTGTCGAAGTCTTCCTGCTGGCCAGACGAGGCGACGTGAGGGGAGATGCGAAGACGAATCTGGAGATCATCCAGACATTGGGCGTCCCGATCCGCGAGGTCACGACGAGCCAGCATCTGCAGACGATCCGGGAGCCGCTCGAGCGGGCCGGCATCATCGTGGACGCCATCCTGGGCACCGGAACGACGGGGGCCGTCAAGGGCCTCTTTGCCGAGGCCATCGATCTGCTGAACGGATTGGGTCGCCCGATCGTGGCGCTCGACATCCCCTCCGGTCTGAACAGCGATGAGGGCGGAATTCCCGGATCCAGCATCAACGCCGCGCTCACGATCACCTTCGGCCTTCCGAAGCTCGGCCTGATCCTCTTTCCGGCGGCTTCGCAGGCCGGCCGGCTGGTGACCGTGGACATCGGCCTGCCGCCTCAACTGCGTTCCGACTCGAGCCTTGAGGTTGCTCTCTTGGAACCGGGCGATGTGGCTGGTGCGCTGCCGCCGCGCGATCCCAACGCCCACAAAGGAACCTATGGCCACGTCCTGGTCCTGGCTGGCTCGCCCGGCAAGACCGGGGCTGCCGCGATGTGCGCGCTTTCGGCGCTTCGGATCGGCGCCGGGTTGGTGACGCTCGCCCTCCCGGAAAGCCTGAACGACCTCATGGAGGCCAAGCTCACTGAGGTCATGACCGAGCCGCTTCCGGAGACCGGGGAGCGCACCGTTGGCCTTCTCGCCCTGGATAGGGTCTTGACATTGACCGAGGGGAAACGGGCGCTGGCGGTCGGCCCTGGTCTGTCCACTCATCCCGAGACCGCTGAGCTGGTGCGGGAGCTGGTGAGCTCCGCCAGGGTGCCGATGGTCGTGGACGCCGATGGGATCAATGCCCTGGGTCCGAAGCTCGAAACGCTTACGAAGGCCGCCGTCCCGGTGATTCTCACCCCCCACCCCGGGGAGTTGGCTCGTCTCCTCGGCATCAGTCGGGAGGAGGTGGTGCAGAACCGGATTCCCATCGCCCAGAAAGTGGCGACGAGCTTCAGAGTACACCTGGTGTTGAAGGGTGCCCGCACCCTCGTTGTGGACCCCGTGGGGCAAGTCGCGATTAACATGACGGGCAATCCCGGCATGGCGACTGGCGGGACGGGCGATGTGCTGACCGGTCTGATTGCCGGCCTCCTGGCCCAGGGGGTGGACCCTGGCCTGGCTGCCAGGGCCGGGGTGTACCTTCACGGTCTGGCCGGCGATCTTGCGGCCGAGTCGGTTGGCCAGGAGGCGATGCTGGCCTCTGACCTGATGACACAGATCCCGGAGGCAATTCGGCGATTGAAGGCGCGGGCGCAGAAGGCTGAGAGCTAAGAGTTAACCACGATCCGAAAATGTCTAGTGGGATGAGTAGTGCAGCCAGCGGGTCCTGTCGCGGTGATCAGCCCCCGTCGTCCTCGCTCCACCCATCCCCCAGTGGGGCCCTTCCGCTGCGGGCGGCGGGGGCGCCCGCT
>JBGQIR010000040.1:0-11210 GCA_041498535.1 Methylomirabilis sp. (SeqCode) | reverse complement strand
GTCTCCGGTTGATCAACGACTTCCTTCAGCGCGCGTTGCTCCTTCAAAATATCCTTCGCGCGAGAAGGATCTGCCCAGAACTCCTGCGCGTGGAGCAGCTCTTCGATCGCGTTGAGGCGGGACCGCTTCCCCTCCAGGTCAAAGGAAGCCCCGAAGGCCGTCCAGCTTGTCCTTTACGCCATCGAGCCTGCGCGCGAAGTCAGCGATCATCGTATCCTCCTTTGGGGAATGGGGGCCGGCGCCGGTGAGACCCGACCGGCACTCCAGGCCCGCTTTGCCATAAACACTGCCACAACAAACGCCACGCACAACCAGGCGAAGAGGTCACCGTGACTGGTATAAAAGGTCTCGCCCTGCTCCAGGCGAATCCGACCCGAGATGACAGCGGGGACGAATAGTCCGGAGGCTTCAAGGATCCGGCCAGTGGGATCAATGATCGCGGAAATGCCGGTGTTGGCCGCCCGAATCAGGTAGCGGTGATTCTCGGCAGCCCGAAGGGCCGCCATGGCGAGATGCTGGGCCGGGGCGGCCGACCGGCCGAACCAGGCGTCGTTGGTGATATTGACCAGGAAGTCGGCCCCGTCCTTCACGTAGCGTCGGACTTGATCCGGAAAGATCGCCTCGTAGCAGATGGTGGCTCCGAAGCGACCACGAGGGAGATGAAAGATCGTGTAGGTCTGGCCTGGCTCGAAATCGCCAATCCCGTACGCCAGCTTGCGCACGAAAAAGAGAATCGATTTCAGGGGAACGTACTCTCCAAAGGGAACCATGTGGATCTTGTCATACTTGCCAAGGAGCTCACGCTGAGGAGAAATCAGGAAGGCGCTATTGTGGTAGCGGTCACCCCCGCCGCTTTGCGCGCCGGGCTCGACGTCCGGGCTCCCCACGAGCAGGTAGCTCCCGGTCTCGGCAGCAATATCGGCAACGCGGCCGCGTAATGTCGGTTCGTACCGGAGGAAGAAGGGCACGGCGGTCTCGGGCCAGACGATGAGGCCCGGTGCCCCCGTTGCCGCGTCTAGACTGAGGCGCCGATAGAGGTCGATGGTCGCCGCCTGCATCGCTGGATCCCACTTCAGGGCTTGATCAATGTTCCCTTGCACGAGGGTGACTCCCAGTTCCTGCTCTTCAACGGCACGTGCTGGAGACGGTGAAAGGAGCCTCGGAGACCAGACAAAAGCCAGGGCAAGCACGCCGGTGAGGAGCATGGTCCGAAGACGGTTTCCAGCCGTGGCAGCCAGTTGCGCCACCGCGATGTTGACGAGGATCACCAGGAACGACAGACCGTACACGCCTGTGACTGAGGCAATGGGCAAGAGCGTGTTGCTCCGGTACTGAGTGTACCCCAGCAAGGCCCAGGGGAACCCGGTCAACGCGTAGCTGCGGAGGTATTCCAGGGCAACCCATAACGCCGCGGGGGCCAGAAGGCCGATTGGCCACGCGGCGCCCCCGATCAGCGAGAGGCCATAGCAGAACAGGCCGAAATAGAGCGCGAGATATGCCGACAACGCCAGAAGGACAAGCGCGCTGAGGAAAAACGACATGCCCCCGTATGTCGTCATCGTTCGCGTCACCCACGAGATGCTCAAGAGATAGAACAGCAATCCCGCGAGACTTCCCCACCAGAAGGCCCGAGCCGGGGGCTCGCCGCGAATGGCCACAAGCAGCGGAACTAGGGCAACAAATGCCAGCCCTCCTATATCTGCGGTTGGGAATGCGAGAGCAAGGAGTCCCGCTGAGACGGTCGCCAGCAGGGCTGGCCTGAAACCCCGAAGGACTCCGGTTCGCCAGCCGCTCACCGAGGCCTGGCTGAAAGGAATCACACCCATCCCGCCAATACCGCGACGTACAGGGACGGTGCGGAGAACAGGAGGCTGTCCACTCGGTCCAGTATTCCCCCGTGGCCCGGGATCACGGTACCGGCGTCCTTCACCCCGAAACTACGCTTCAGCATCGATTCGCATAGATCACCCACCTGGCCCATCACGCCCAAACCCAATCCAAGAAATATACTCTGAGCGATACCGAGGCTCTCCCAGAATAAGAGCTTGGCCAGGCAGGAGGCGAGGACGGAACAGAGGAGTCCGCCCAGGCCGCCCTCCACGGTCTTATGTGGGCTGATGGAGGGGCAGAGTAACCTCCTTCCCAACGTCCTGCCCACGTAAAATGCGCCGATATCGCCTGCCCAGGTGACCGATGCCAGGTAGAATATGTATGTCCTGCCAGGGACCATGGCCCGCAGTGCCGAGGAAGAGCTCAGCAGTCCTGCGACGTAGATCATCCCCAGCAGCGTGATTGCCGCTCGCGGAGCGGCCTCTTTCAGATCGTTGCTTCCCAAGAGCAGGCTGATCAGCAGGAGGACAACCACGCCTGCCAGCGCCGAAGCCAACCACGGTGCGGACGCCCCGAAGAACAGGAGGCAGGCAAGCGCCAATCCTCCCACCATCCCGAAAGATCTCAGCGGATGCAACCCACTGGCCTGGGCCATCGTGTAGAACTCGTAGAGCCCAACAAGGATTGCGACACTGACAAGCAAGAAGAATTGAAAGGGGGTTCCAAACTGAACCAGGAGGACAAAGGGTGGGAGGAAGGCAGCGGCGCTGAGGACCCTCTTTACATGCATGTACCGATCTCGAACGGCCGTGCTCGCCCTCCGAATCGCCACTCCGCCCTAACAGGCGGCAGCGTCAAAGCAGTCTTGGTGCCCGAACGTGTGTTGCTCGCCACTTGGGTGGACCCTGCGCGTCGGTCCGATCCTAAAACTCCATGATCTCCTTTTCCTTCTTCGCCAGCAGCTCATCGATCTGAGTGATCAATCGATTGGTCAGGTTCTGGACGATCTCCAACCCCTTCTTGACATCGTCCTCCGAGGCCTCCTTTTCCCGCTCCTTTCGCTTCAGCCACTCGTTGGAATCCCGGCGAGCATTGCGGATCGCTATCCGGCCCTCCTCGGCGATCTTTCGGACCACCTTGACAAGCTCCTTGCGGCGCTCCTCCGTCAGGGTCGGGATAGGGATCCGAATGACCTTGCCGTCATTTGCCGGGGTGACGCCCAGATCCGACTTGAGGATCGCCCGTTCGATGGCAGCAAGCAACGAGGCGTCCCACGGCTGGACGGTGATCAGCCGTGTTTCGGGCACTGCCAAGGTTGCGACCTGGTTGACGGGAACGGCGGAGCCGTAGGCCTCGACCATGAGACCATCGAGCAGCGTCAAAGAAGCCCGTCCCGTGCGGACGCCGTTAAATCCCTTGAGGGTCGCCTCGATGGCCTTCCGCATCTCCTTTTCACACCTGGCCTGAATCTCCTTGAGCACGGCTCATATCCCGCGGACGATGGTGCCGACCTTTTCGCCAAAGACGAGTTGGCGGAGTATCCCCGGCTCACGCAGGTTGAAGACCACAATGGGGAACAGGTTGTCCATGCAGAGCGAGATCGCCGTGGAGTCCATCACCTTCAACTGGCGATTCAACACCTCGATGTAGGAGAGCTCGTCAAACTTCTTGGCGCTGGGATCCCGAAGCGGATCAGCGGTGTAGACCCCATCCACTTTGGTGGCTTTGAAGACCACCTCGGCGTTGACTTCCATCGCTCGCAACGCCGCGGCAGTATCGGTGCTGAAGTATGGGTTGCCGGTCCCCCCGACCAAGATCACGATCCGCCCCTTTTCCAGGTGTCGGATGGCCCGGCGCCGGATAAAGGGCTCGGCCACCTCTCGCATCTCGATGGCGGTCTGTACCCGCGTGTCGATTCCCACGCGCTCCAGCGCGTCCTGCAGGGCGAGGCCGTTGATGACAGTGGCCAGCATCCCGATGTAGTCAGCCGAAGAACGATCCATGCCTCCAGCGCCGGCGGTAATCCCCCGGAAGATGTTGCCTCCTCCCACCACCACCGCGATCTGCAACCCCAGGGCGTGAACCTCGTGGATTTCGCTGGCAAGGAAGCTCAGCATGCCGGGGCTGATCCCGAACCCCTGCTCGCCGGCGAGGGCCTCGCCGCTAATCTTGAGCATGATCCGCTTGTACTTCATGCCGCCCATGGTGTCGCCCTCGTTCCCGCCCCGCCCCGAGGTCAGGTGCTATCCAGGGGGGGCTGGCCGCTCCAGCCCCTCGCCTAACTGATACCGGCAGAAGCGCCGAAGGACAACGTTCTCTCCGACCTTCGCGATGACGTCCTTGATCCGGCCCCCAAGCGTGATCTCGGGATCTTTGATGAAGGGCTGCTCCAGGAGACACACCTCACTGAAGAATTTTTCCAGCCGCCCCTGGACGATCCGTTCGATCACGTTCTCGGGCTTGCCGGACGTTCTCACCTGGGCCAGGAGAATCGCCCGCTCTTTCTCGAGGAGTGCTTCCGGCACATCCTCCCGGCGGACATACGAAGGATTGGCGGCCGCCACCTGCATCGCCACATCCTTGGCGAGCGAAGAGAACTCGTCGGTCCTGGCGACGAAGTCCGTCTCGCAGTTCAGCTCCAAGAGCACCCCGATTTTCCCACCGGCATGAATATAGGAGACGATCAGGCCCTCGGAGGCGATCCGCCCCATCTTCTTGGACGCCGAGGCCAGTCCCTTCTCGCGAAGCAATGTGATGGCCCTCTCCATATCCCCACCTGCCTCGGCCAGAGCGACCTTGCATTCCATGAAACCTACTCCCGTCCTTTCGCGCAAGTCTCTCACCAACGTCGCTGGAATCGTCACTGACATCTTTGTCCTCTTCCTTTGTTTTCGTTTCTTTGTGTTCGTCGCACGTCAGGCCTGCTGCAGGAGCTCCAGTGGCGGTTCGACCGAACCCTCCCCCTCTTCTGGGGAGGGAGCAACGCCGGCCTGAGCAGCGGCCGAGTCCTCGGCGGCCTTGAGCCGCATCGCGCGCCCCTCCATGATGGCGTCGGCCATTCGTGAGGCCATGAGTCGAATGGCTCGAATGGCGTCATCATTGCCAGGGATCGGATAATCGACCTCCTCGGGATCACAGTTCGTGTCCACGACCGCTACCAGTGGAATCCCGAGGCGCCTGGCCTCACGGACAGCGATCCGCTCCTTCTTGGTGTCGATCACGAAGATCGCGCCGGGCAATCGGTCCATGCCCTTGATCCCCTGCAGTGAGCGCTCAAGCTTCTGTCTTTCCCGCTGGAGCTTCATTCCTTCCTTTTTCGTGAGTCGCTCGAGTTCGCCCTTCGCCTCGACCTCTTCGATCTGGCGAAGCCGGTTCACGCTCTTGCGGATAGTCTGGAAATTCGTGAGGGTTCCCCCAAGCCAGCGGTGGGTCACAAAGAATTGCTCACAGCGTTTCGCCTCTTCCTCGATGACGGGGGCAGCCTGTTTCTTCGTTCCGACGAATACGATGGGTAGACCATCTGCTGCTATTTGTGTAATGAATTCAGCAGCTTCCTGAAATTTCCTCACGGTTTTTTGAAGGTCAATAATGTAGATGCCGTTCCGTTCCCCGAAGAGATACTTCTTCATCTTTGGGTTCCAGCGCTTCGTTTGATGTCCGAAGTGGACACCTGCTTCCAGCAGCTCCTTAATGGTGACCATCGCCACGTTGCTCCTCCGTTCGGCTGGCCCTTCGGCGCAACCCTGTGGTTGTATCCTCCGCCCCCCTCAACCTCCCTGCGAAGCCCTCGCAGACGAATTGTCGCATGGGCACCCTCCCAGGGATCAGGGGGCGTGTGAGATTAAGAGAACTGTCTTATCTATAGCACGTCCGCAGAGATGAGGACAAGGGAAAATCCCGTTCCAGCCTTTTCGGACAAACGACAAAGCCATGCGACGCCCGATTCAGACGGCTGAGCACCATTGTCTCGATCGGCGGATAAAGTTGGAACGGGATTAGCTACGGTATCCAGCATTGATCCTGACGTAGTCTTCGCTCAGATCGGTGGCCAGGATGGCCGCCTCCCCTCCTCCTCCGTGCAAGTCGATGGTCACGGTGAACTCGGGTCGGCGCATTCGTTCCCCTGCCCGTCGCTCCTTCTCCTCTCCCAGACCGATGCCCCTCCGGACCACGGCAATCCCGTCTAGGAGAATGTCCACGCGGGCGGGGTCGAACCGAACCCCAGAGGCGCCAAGGGCAGCCATGATCCGCCCCCAGTTGCAATCCTCGCCAAAGAACGCCGTCTTCACGAGTGGGGAGTTGGCCACAGCCATCGCCGCGATTCTCGCATCGTTGGCCGTTCTCGATCCCCTGACCGCCACCCGGATGAGTTTTGTTGCCCCCTCTCCGTCTTTCGCAATCAGCCGCGCGAGGCCGGAGAGGACCCGGTGGAGCGCCTCTTCAAAGACGGCCAGGTTGCTGGTGCCGGCTCTAAGGGGCGGTGCACCTGCGCCTCCATTTGCAAACAGCAGCACGGTGTCGTTGGTGCTCATGCAGTCATCCACGGTGATGGCGTTGAAGGTGTCCCTGACGGCTGGCCGCAGCGTCCGGCGGAGCAGTGCGGCTGGGACAGCGGCGTCTGTCCCGACAAAACAGAGCATTGTGGCGAGATTCGGCGCGATCATTCCGGAACCCTTCGCCATCCCCCCGATCACCACTCGCTTGCCCTCCAGTTCAAAGCTGACGGCGGCCTCCTTTGGATAGGTGTCAGTGGTCATAATGGCCTGGGCCGACGCCTTGCCACCCTTCGGGGAGAGTACCCTGAATGCCTCCGGAATACCCGCGAGGACCTTGGAAATGGGAAGCCGTCTCCCGATCACCCCTGTGGAGGCGACGAAGACCTCGCTGGCGGGACGACCGATGAGGCGGGCGAGCCGATCCCGCATGGCCTCGGCGTCCCGCGCTCCTTGGGGTCCGGTGCACGCATTCGCATTGCCACTGTTGGCGACGACGGCGGAGAATCTGCCAGCCTTCAGTTGCCGCTCGCAGAGCAGGACCGGCGCCGCCTTGACCAGATTGACCGTCGTGACCCCGGCTACGGTGGCGACCCGATTCGACACGACAAGGGCAAGATCTGGCTTGGCCTTCTTGATGCCGCAGAAGACGCCGGAGGCCATGATAGCCTTGGCGGCGGTGATGCCGCCCGGGATGTCGCGGATCGTTGGATGTTTCACAGGGGTGACGGGAAGGATCGGCTCAGGGGAAGACCGCGGGGGCCTGGAGCCCGGTCCGCTCGTCGAGGCCAGACATCACGTTCATGGCCTGGATCGCCTGTCCCGCGGCGCCCTTCACCAGATTGTCGATGGCGACCACGACGATGCAGCGACGGGTCCTACTCTCCACGGCCAGACCGATGTCGCAATAGTTGGAACCGGCAACATGCTTGGTCTCCGGATACCGACCGTGCCCCAGGACCCTGACGAACGGCTCATGCTCATACCAATCCCGGTAGATGGCGAGAAGCTCGTCCACCGGCTTGGTGGCCACAAGGGTGGCGGTGATCGTGGTCAGGATCCCCCGAACGGCTGACGCCAGGTGCGGGGTGAACGTCACCAGCACCTCGCGACCGAGCCAGCGGCTGAGCTCCTGCTCGATCTCTGGAGTATGGCGGTGGCAGGCCACATTATAGGCCTTGAAGTTTCCTTGAAGCTCGGAGAACTGCAGCGGAAGTTCCGGCTTTCGCCCCGCGCCGGAGGCGCCTGAAATGGCGTCGATAATAATGGAGTCGGGGTCGATCAACTCTCGTTTCACCAATGGGAGGAGCCCGAGCAGGGCCGCCGTTGGGTAGCAGCCAGGCACCGCTGCCAGGCGGGCCCCGGCGAGCTGCCGACGGTAGAGCTCTGGGAGAGCGTAGATCGCCTCCCGCAGCAGTTCGGGCGCCACGTGATCGACGCCATACCACTGGCGATAGAGATCGGGATCACGGAGGCGAAAGTCGGCGCTCAGATCGATCACCTTCCTGCCCAAGGGGAGCAACTCGGCTGCTGCGGCCATGGCGGTTTTGTGCGGCAGCGCCAAAAAGACCACGTCGGAGTCCTTCGCCACTTCTTGCGGGTCGTACTTCCTGCACGTCAGGTCGAGCAGGCCGAAAAGGCTCGGGAAGACGTCTCCGATCGGCGAATCTGCATAACTCTCCGACGTCAGCGTGGTGATCTCCACGCCCGGATGGTTGAGGAGAAGGCGGATCAGCTCCACGCCGGTGTACCCGCTGGCGCCGACCACCGCCGCCCGGATGTTCCGCTCTGTCGCACTCTTCTTCATCATCACGCACACACGAAGCGATCAGCTATGAGCTGTCAGCGATCAGGACAAAGCTAAAAGCCAATGACTGATGGCTGAACGCTCATACAATAAAAAAGGAAGGTCACGGCGGACCCTCCTTCTCGGGGTGCGAGGAACCGGCTAACGCTTTGAGAACTGGAACCGCGCTCGAGCTCCCTTCTGGCCATATTTCTTTCGTTCCTTCACTCGAGGATCCCGCGTCAGTAGGCCGGCCTTGCGGAGCGCCGCCCGCAACGACGCGTCGACGTTCAGCAACGCCCGGGCGACGCCGAGACGGACCGCACCAGCCTGGCCACTCATACCACCTCCGTCGACATTGGCCTGGAGGTCGAATTTCCCTTCCATCCCGACCGTTTTCAGTGGTTGGAGGATCAGGGCCTGATGGGCGGAGCGACTGAAATATTCCTGGAGTGGCCGCTTGTTCACCACGATCTTCCCTTCACCCGGCTTCAGCCAGACCCTGGCCACGGACGCCTTTCGACGGCCGGTCCCATACAGCGCAATCTCCGTTGACATGGTGATGACCTATGCCTCCTTCAGCGTCTTGTTCGCAAATGGCACCGGCTGCTGCGACGCATGCGGATGCGCGGCCCCGGCGTACACCTTGAGTTTCCGGAACAGCGCGTCCCCCAATTTCGTCTTGGGCAACATCCCGCGAACCGCATACTCAACCACTCGGGTCGGGTGCTTCTTGAGCATCTGCTCAGCCGTAGTCGTCTTCAGCCCTCCTGGATAGCCCGAATGCCGCTGATACAGCTTATCCTTCAACTTCTTTCCCGTCAAGAGCACCTTCCCGGCATTGATGATCACCACGAAATCGCCGGTGTCGAGGTGCGGGCTGAAGATCGGCTTGTGTTTCCCTCTCAGGAGGACGGCTACCTGAGAGGCTAGCCTTCCAAGCACCTGCCCCGACGCGTCAATCAGAAGCCAGCGCCTGTCGATCTCGTGGATAGCGCGATGAATGGTCTTGATCATGAAACGGGTCTCTCCTCCCCCCCTTTGCATTGCTAGAACCTATAGACGGTAATGAGCAGGGTTGAGTTTGTCAAGGAAAAAATGGCCGAAATGACGCCCTAGCGATCCTCTTCGGCGGCTGAAAACGCCGATCCACCCCGGTCCGGCTTCCATCCTCAGATCAATCACTCTCTCTGCCAGAGCACGGGCCGGCGATGCTGTGAAGGTGTGAGGACCGGATTGCAGTTGACACAGATTCTGTTGAATTCTACCAGCCAATGGGATAGAATGTCTCGTGTCTCTACTAACCCATTGAGCCTTCACGAGAGGATGATATGTTCGGTTTAGGCATGCCGGAATTGCTGGTGATCTTCCTGATCGCGATCGTCATCTTTGGAGCCGGAAAACTTCCCCAGATCGGTTCCTCCCTCGGCACCGCGATACGCGAATTCAAGAAGTCAATTGAGGCCCCCCCAAAAGAGGTGACCCCCGCCTCCCCCGAGGAGATCCTCTGCAACCAGTGTCGCCGCCCACTTCAGAGGGAATGGTTGGCGTGCCCCCATTGCGGCCTGAAACGGGAGGCAAAGCCGGAGGCTTAGCTCCGGTCCCAAGTTCCAGGTTCCGCGTTCCAAGCTATAGGCTTACCTTCCTGATCTTCGACATGGAACTCGGAACACGGAACTTGGAACTCACAAGTTGCGTTCGTAGATGATCCGCAGGCCGGTGAGAGTCAGGAGCGGGTCCAGATGTTTGACGCTGCGTGACTCGGCCAGGATCAGGTGAGCTAACCCTCCTGTGGCGATCACGACCGGCTCACCTCCCATCTCCTCTCGCATCCGCGTGACGATGCCTTCCACCAGACCGAGATACCCGAAGAAGAGGCCGGACTGCATGCTGGCTACCGTATTCTTTCCCACGACAGATCTCGGCTTCGTGATATCGATGCGGGGCAGCTTGGCCGTCCGGTCAAAGAGGGCTTCAGCGGCGATCCCGATGCCAGGGGCGATGACGCCGCCTATGTACTCCCCCTTGGCCGAGACCGCATCAAAGGTGGTGGCGGTCCCAAAATCAACCACAATCGCCGGCCCGCCATAGGCCTCGAATGCAGCGACCGCATTGACGATCCGGTCGGCACCCACCTCGCGAGGACTGTCATACAGGATCGGCATACCGGTCTTGATCCCTGGCCCGACGATAAGGGGAGCGATCCGAAAGTAGCGAAGCGCCATCTCCTCCAGGGAGGACTGTAGCGGCGGGACTACCGAGGCCATGATGAGGGCCGAGATCTGATCCATCTCCAGGCTCGCGAGGTTCAAGAGATTCTTGATCAGAATCCCGTACTCGTCGCCGGTCCCGTCTCGGCGAGTGGCCAGGCGCCAGTGTACCAGAAGCTCCTTGCCTTCGAACACCCCGATCACCGTGTTGGTATTTCCCACATCCAACGCGAGCAGCATTCGCGACTACCCCGTCAGCGTCACATCGCCGGCGACCAGGCGATGGAGTCTCCCACTAGCATCCCGGATCACGAGAGCCCCGGCGCCGCTCAGCTCGACCGCCACGCCAGAGACCTCGTGATCGCCGGATCGGGCTGTGACCGCTCGACCCAAAGTCAGGCACCTCCGCCGTACACTCTCAACTATGGGGCTGACTCCATATGTCAGGAAGCGATCGTACCACTCATCCAGGCTTTCGCAGAGCGATCGCGCCATCCCCGACCGGTCCACTGCGCGACCCACCTCGATGCGGAGAGAGGTAGCGGTCTGCCGGAGCTCCCCTTCGAAGTCTGTCTCGCCTTGATGCACGTTGATTCCAATCCCGAGGATGACATGGTGGAGGGAGGAGGCCTCTGCCGCCATTTCCCCAAGGATACCGGCCACCTTTCGCCCGCGAAGCATCAAGTCGTTAGGCCACTTGATGCCGGCGACGAGCCCGGTCGCCCGCTCAATGGCGTCAGCCACGGCTACGGCGCCGACTAGCGTCAAGGCAGGGGCCTCATGCGGCTGGATCGGCGGCCTGAGGATCACGGAGAGATAGAGGCCCAGGTCCCTTGGCGATGCCCACCGACGGCCCATCCGACCGCGCCCACGAAGCTGGGTGTCCGCGAT
>JBGQIR010000039.1:0-11463 GCA_041498535.1 Methylomirabilis sp. (SeqCode) | reverse complement strand
GGATGTACGAAATCTCCTTCAGCTTCAGGGCACCCTCCAGGGCAATGGGGTAGTTGATGCCGCGACCCAGGTAGAGGAAGTTCGACGCGGTGTAGAAGCGTGCGGTCAGTTGTTCCAGCTCGGGGTCCAGGCGGAGGACCTGCTCCATCTGCTGCGGCAGGCTGACCAGCTCGCTGAGCAACTCCTGCGACCGCGCCCCATCGATGCGGCCCCTAGCTCGGCCCAGGGCCAGGGCAAGCAGGTAGAGGGCAGCAAGCTGGGAGGTGAAGGCTTTGGTCGAGGCGACGCCGATCTCCGGGCCGGCGTGGGTGTACAGGACGCCGTCGCTTTCGCGACTGAGCGTGGAGCCCACCACGTTGCAGATCGCGAGCGACTTGCAGCCGCGCCGACGCGCTTCGCGCAGGGACACCAACGTGTCCAGGGTTTCGCCGGACTGACTGATTGTCACGATGAGCGTCTGCTCGTCCAGGATCGGGTTGCGGTATCGGAACTCGGATCCGTAGTCCACCTCGGTCGGGATTCGGACGAACTCCTCGAGGAGGAACTTGCCCACCAGCCCCGCATGCCAGGAGGTCCCGCAGGCGACCAGGACGATCCGCTTGATCGTTGGAAGCGTGTCGCGGAGCGGCTCCAGCCCATCCAGGTAGAGTTGGCCGGTGTCCAACGAGAAGCGGCCGCGAATGGTGTCGCGGAGCGCTCGTGGCTGCTCGTAGATCTCCTTGAGCATGAAGTGCTTGTAGCCACCCTTTTCGGCCATGATAGGCGTCCAGAGGATCTTCTGGACCTTCTTTTCCACCGGTTCTCCAGCTAACGTGGTGACGCTCACGCCATCACGGGAGAGGACGACGACCTCCTCGTCATCCAGAAAGAGGACGTTGCGGGTGTGGGAGAGGATAGCGGGCACGTCAGAAGCGATGAAGAACTCTCCGTCCCCCAGCCCCACCACCAGCGGGCTCCCATTTCTGGCCGCCACCAGCCGATGCGGGTCGCCGCGCCAGAGGATGCCCAGCGCGTAGGTGCCCGCCACGTTGGCCAGGGCGCGACGCACGGCGATCTCCAGGTCTGGTGTTTCCCGAAGCTGCTCTTCGATGAGGTGCGCCACCACCTCGGTATCGGTTTCCGACTTGAAGTGGTGTCCCTCGTGCTGGAGCTTCTCTTTCAGGGGGAGATAGTTTTCGATGATGCCGTTATGCACCACGACGACGTCGCCCGTGCAATCGGTGTGGGGATGGGCGTTCTCTTCGGTGGGCCGCCCGTGGGTGGCCCAGCGCGTGTGCCCAAGACCGACCTCCCCGGAGAAGTCACGACCCCATAATGCGTTCTCCAGTTCCTTGATCTTGCCGACGCTGCGATAGATGACCACCCGGTCCTGCTGAAGGATAGCCAGGCCGGCCGAATCATAGCCCCGGTATTCTAGTCGCTTCAGCCCCTCCAGGAGGATTGGGACCACCTTCTTCTGCCCGACGTACCCCACGATCCCGCACATCGCCCTACCTCTTCTGCTGCTGTTTGGCCCGCACGTGGGTCGCGCGGCCCGCCTTATTCATCTGCTGCGCCCGACCGAACGCCAGCGCGTCGGCCGGCACGTCCTCGGTGATGGTCGACCCTGCGGCGATGATGGCGCCCCGCCCCACCGAGACGGGCGCCACCAAGCTGGTGTTGCTGCCCACGAAGACGTCATCCTCGATCACGGTCCGGTGCTTGGCAAGACCATCATAGTTGCAGGTGATGGTACCGGCACCGATGTTGACCCGCTCCCCCATGCTGGTGTCACCGATGTAGCTCAGGTGCGGGACCTTCGAGCCCTCGCCGATGACCGACTTCTTGACCTCCACGAAATTGCCGACCTTGGCGTTCCGCCTCAGCGTCGCCTGGGGCCGAAGGTGCGCGTAGGGCCCGACCTGACACCCATCGCCGATGTCGCTCTCGTGGATGATGCACCCATCCAGGATGACGGTGCCATCGCCCACCTTCGAATCACGAATCCGGCAGCCGGCATGGATTGTCGTCCCTTCCCCGATCACGGTCCGCCCTTCGATGGTGACCCCAGGATACAAGATCGAGTCGGGGCCGATCCGGACGAAGGAGCCAATGTACGTACGCTCGGGGTCGAGGAGAGTGACCCCTTCGCCGAGGAGCCGCTCAGTGGATTTGCGCCAGAGGAGGCGATGGACGTCGGCCAGCTCGATCCGGGTATTGACCCCCTGCACCTCGAAGGGATCCGTCGCGCGGTGCGCTTGCACGCCCCCCCCGTGCTCCCGGAGGAGCGCGATCACGTCCGGGAGGTAGAGTTCACCCTTGACGGCAGAGGGTCGAATCGCGCGCAGCGCGGCAAAGAGGGGCCCCGCGGAAAAACAGTAGACGCTCGTGTTGATCTCATGGAGCTGCCGCTCCTGTGGTGTGGCCTCCGGCTCTTCGACGATCCGAACCAGCTCCCCCGCTTCGCCACGCACCACTCGCCCGTAGCCGGCGGGTCGGGGCATCTCCGCCGTCAGCACGGTGGCCTTGGCCTCCGACTGCCGGTGCGCTCGCACGAGCTCGTCGAGAGTCTGTGGCGTCAGTAGCGGCGTATCTCCCGAAAGAACCAGGAGATCCCCGTCGAATCCGGAGAGGGCCTCCTCGGTCTGCAGAAGCGCGTGACCTGTCCCTCGCTGCTCTCGTTGAGGGATGAACTCGACCGCCTCTCCCGCCAGCGCCTCGCGCACTCGCTCGGCCTGATGCCCGACGATCACCAGTGTTCGTTTCGCCCGGACGGCGCGGCACGCCTCTACGACATAGGCGATCATCGGCAGGCCGGCGACCTGATGCAGCACCTTGGGGAGCTTCGAGCGCATCCTGGTCCCCTGGCCAGCGGCCAGGATCACCGCACACAACTCTTTCACTTCCTGAAACCCTCCCTCATCAGATGAATCGAAGAGGCTTGGCGTCTCGGACGCTTCGTATGACCGCCTTCAATCTGGGCCCATGAAGGCTCTGCCGCCAGGCGGCATCCCGATAATATCACACCCTCTCTTCGGTGCAAAAGCGATTTCCGGCCCCCTCGATGGCCCCACCGTTACCGACTAAGCACCATCACTCCCCGTGCCGGATCGATCTCGACCGTGAACCGCTTGAGGAAGCTGAGGCCGAGAATGCCGCCCACCTCGGAAGGGAAACCCGGTACATCGTGAAGGATCGCCTCGACGCTTCTGGCCTCCGCCGCGCCCACCTGGATCAGATCGAGCAGGATGAGGGGTGCCTCGATGGATCCCGAGGCCGTGTGGACCGTGACGACGCTCGAGGCCGGGCTCGAGGTAAGACCTAGACGCTCCGCCGTGACCCTGGTCAGGACACAGAGGGTGGCCCCGGTATCGACAAGGAAGAGAGTCTCCACCTGATCATTCACGCGACCGCGTACCAGGATCGCAGACCCCTGCCGCACGATCGGGACGCCGATGGGAGCCTGTGGAGGCGGGATGGGTGCCGCGCCTGCCAAGGCGATTCGAACCTTGTTCAGACGCCCGGCCTGCACGAGAATCAAGCGGGTCTCATGGGGGAATCCTTGCTTGCTGACAGTCAGGCGGTAGTTGCCCGTCGGCACGTCACGAAACACGAAGCCGCCAGCAGCGTCGGAAGTAACGCTCCCGATCCCCTCCAGGGACACCACCGCACCTTCCACCGCCGCCTCGTTGCTGGACATGACGAGACCTGCCAGTATGCCGCTCGATTCCGCGCGGGCCTCTCGGCCGGGACCCGTTGTGACAGCGAAGAGTCCGGCGGCAAGGATCAGGGCAGGCCGCCTGGTCCAAGCCCGCCGCCTCACAGCAGGGCCTCTCGCACTCCGAGTGCCCGAAGGGCTGCTGAGATGATGAAGAGAGAGCCGGTAACCACAACGACATCCTCGGGGTCGGCCACTGCCCTGGCCAGCACGATCGCCTCTGCCACGTTTTCCAGGATCTCAAGCTTTGGACAGAGACCCTCGGCCTCCACGAGGCCGCGCGGGTCGGCGGCGCGATCGCTCTCCGGGCGGGTGAGGATGAGGCGCTTTGCCAGCGGCCCCAACTCTTGGAGCATCGCGATCCAGTCCTTATCCTGGAGCACCCCGAAGACCAGGATCAGGCGGCCAGCAAATCGGTGTTCCTCGAGGAATGTCCGCAGGGCCTTGGCACCCGCCGGGTTGTGAGCGCCATCCAGAATCACAAGGGGATGACCAGGGAAAAGCTGTAGGCGGCCAGGCCATCGTGTCCGGCTCAGACCCTCGCGGATCGCGCTTTCCCCAATGACGGCCCCTCGCGCCCTGAGCAGCCGGGCCACGGCGAGGGCGGTCACGGCATTGGTGACCTGATGACGGCCGAGCAAGCGGATGCAGAAGGCTTCGGTCGGGTGCCCTGCCTGGGCCACGATGAATCGCTGCCCCGACAGGTCGGATCCGCTGATCTTCCAGTCGCACGTCGCGCGGACATCGAGGAGGCTCACGCCTCGAATTCGACACACCTCGGCGATGACGGCGAGGGCCTCGGGTGCATCGGCGGCAGTGACGACTCGGCTCCCCTGTTTCACGATCCCTGCCTTTTCTGCGGCGATGGCCCCAAGGGTCTTTCCCAGATAGTCCTCATGCTCCAAGGCGATATTGGTGATGACCGCTACCTCGGGGTCGAGGACGTTGGTGGCATCGAACCGGCCGCCCAGTCCTACCTCCACAACCGCGTAGTCCACCCCGCTGCGGAGGAAGTGCAGGAAGGCGAGGGCGGTCGTGACCTCGAAGAAGGTGGGGTGGGAAACAGTGCTGGGTGCCAGGTGCGTGGTGCCAGGTGCGGCGTGCGACGTGTCAGGGAGTGGAAAAAGGTCGGCGACGACTGAACTGAGTTCGTCGGTGAGACGGACGACGTCTGCTTCGGCGATGGCCTGACCGTCCACCCGCACCCGTTCCGTGAACTCCAGGAGATGCGGAGAGGTATAGAGCCCGACCCGGTAGCCGGCAGCCTGGAGAATCGAGGAAAGAAATGCGGCGGTAGACCCCTTGCCGTTCGTCCCGCCGATCAGGATGGAAGGAAAACGACGGTGAGGATCGCCCACGGCCTCCAGCAGGCGGTGGACGTTTTCGAGCCCCAGTTTGACGCCGAACCGCTGGAGTCCGTAGAGGTAGGCAATCGCTTGGGAATAGGTTATAAGGAACCCGCGAGGGTCACTGACTCTCGGTGACCCGGCCTTCCGCAAAGAATGCCAGTAGCTTGGCAAGCACCTCGCGAAGCTGCCTTCGATCGACGATGAGGTCCACGAATCCATGCGCCTGCACGAACTCGGCCCGCTGAAAACCCGCGGGCAACGCCTGGCGGATCGTGTCCTGGATGACCCGTGGGCCGGCGAAACCGATAAGGGCTTTGGGCTCGGCGATGATGATGTCTCCCAGCATGGAGAAGCTGGCCGTGACGCCACCGGTCGTCGGATCGGCGAGGAGGGAAATGTACGGAATACCGGCGCGCCCGAGCCGTGCAAGGGCTGCGCTGGTCTTCGCCATCTGCATCAGAGAGAGGACCCCCTCCTGCATCCGGGCGCCGCCCGTGCACGAGACCAGAATCAACGGCGAGCGGGAGGTGATGGCCCGTTCGACCGCCCGGGTGATCTTTTCCCCTACGACAGAGGCCATGCTCCCACCCATGAAGAAGAACTCCATGGCGCCGATGACCACCGGGTGCGCGCCGATGGTCCCGACCCCTGTCGTTATGGCATCCTCTAATCCGGTGTCTTTCTTCGCCGCTTTCACCCGCTCGGGGTACGCCTTGGAATCTACGAACCCGAGAGGATCGAGCGGCTGGAGCCGGGCATCCATCTCCTGGAAGGTGTCTGGGTCAAGCAGAATCCGCATCCACTCGCGGGAACCGATGCGGAAATGGCGCTGGCACTTGGGGCAGACGTGATTATTTCGCTCGACCTCGCCCTTATAGAGGATGTCCTTGCAACCGTCGCACTTGATCCAGATTCCTTTCGGAACCTTGGCCTTTCCTTCTCCGACCTGTGGTGGCGGTTCTGCCTTGGACACGCCCATGGTTCATCTCCCCTCTTGTGGCGACGAAAGGAACGTTACACTGATCTGCCGGGTCTGTCAAGATAGCAGCAGGCAGCACGGTCGTCTCCGGTGACGTCCACGTATGAAGTGGCTCTCGAACCACTAAACAATACTCTTCCCCGAGGTGCAGCAGGCAATTAGATGGCACGATTGTTGCTCTTGAGTAAGCAAACCATCTCCTCGAGGCTCCAAAGCGAAAAGTTCTTTCTTACTCGTAAAGAACAACGCACGGGCAATGCCAATCCGTCAGGATATACCCCAAAATGGGAGCTCTCCCATCTCACGCGCTGGAGGTGCAATACTATGATGGAGGATTCCGTCGAACAGATCGCTCGATTGCAGGCGAACATCGAGCAGGTTCTCTTCGGGAAGCCTGAGCCGATACGCCTCGCCATCGTCGCGTTGCTGGCTCGGGGACACCTCTTGATAGAGGACATCCCGGGAGTCGGCAAGACCACGCTCGCCCAGGCCCTCGCCCGATCCCTGGGCGGCAGCTTCCAGCGGATCCAATTTACCAGCGATCTGCTTCCGTCCGATATCCTCGGCGTGTCGATCTACGATCCCAGGCAGGGTGAGTTCGAGTTCAAGCAGGGCCCGATCTTCGCGAACGTCGTCCTGGCCGACGAAATCAATCGAACAACCCCCAAAACGCAGTCGAGCCTCCTGGAGGCGATGAACGACTTCCAGGTATCGGTCGATCACCACACATACCCGCTCCCGCAGCCATTCCTTGTGCTGGCCACCCAAAACCCGCTCGAGTATCACGGCACACATCCGCTACCGGAGTCCCAGATGGACCGGTTTCTGTTGAGGCTCAGACTTGGCTACCCCGACCGGACCGAGGAAAAGCGGATCCTTCGAGCCCAGGCGGCCTCAGCCACACTGGAGCGCCTGCAGCCAGTGCTCGACGAAAAGGAGCTGCTGGCGCTGCAGCAGATGGTGGGACAGGTCCGGATGGAGGAGTCCTTGGTGGATTACCTGATGTCCATTGTCGACGCCACGCGCCACTGTGAGGGCCTGACGCTCGGGGTGAGCCCAAGAGGGACCCTCGCCCTCTACAGGGCGACGCAGGCACTCGCCCTCATCCAGGGACGTGACTACTGCATTCCGGATGACGTCAAGCGGCTGGCCATCCCGGTCCTCGCCCACCGACTCCTGGTCAAGGGCGGCTGGACCGCTCGCGGCGGTGGCCAAGGCTTCGATGCGGCGACGCAGCTTCTTCAGACGCTGATCGCCCAGATCCGGGTGCCTGACTGATCGGTCGGTTCGCGATGCACTCGCGTGAGCCCTTTCAAGCTTCTCTCAGACACTGGCTCCGGCCGCCTCGGTCCATCCATCCTGCCCGCGAGGGTTTGTGGTATCTGTCCGTCACCTTGGCCGTGGGAGTCGCGGCAACCAATACCGGGAACAATCTGCTCTACCTAATCCTCAGCATGATGTTGGCTGGGATCGTCGTGTCCGGCCTCCTGTCCGAACAATCTCTATACGGGATCACCGTTCAGCGGGAGTTGGCCCGCCCCCTCTTCGCCGGCCAGCCGGCATTCGGGCGATTGCTGGTCTCGAACCGCAAGGCTCGCCTACACTCCTTTTCCCTCCGGCTCCGCGAGGTGAGTTGGGCAGGGACGCCCCGTCTCGTCGCGTATCTCCCACATCTGGCGCCGGGCGCGCAGGCTCAGATCGGATATCAGACCCGCTTCGAACGTCGCGGTCCCACTCGACTTGAGGCGATCCAAGTGACGACGGCATTCCCCTTCGGCCTGTTTGTCAAGGCGACCAAGCCAGAAGCCGGCGAGGAGGTGCTCGTCTTGCCCAGAATTGATCCCCTTGCAGCCGAACTCCTAGAGGCGCTGGGTGAGGCCGGGCTTTCAGTCCGCCCAGTGCGAGGGCCCGGGGCGGAACTCCATGACCTGCGTCCCTTCCGCGTGGGGGACGATCCACGGCTGATCCACTGGAAGCAGTCGGCCAAGCTCGACCGGCCGATGGTGAAAGAGCTGGAGTCCGAAGAGGGCGGGCGGATCACCCTGATCCTCGAGGACCCGAAACAGTCGCTACGGCAGCCCGAAGAGATCGAGCGACTGGAGCAAGACATCCGCTTTGTCGCGTCGCTCGCCGCTTATCTGCTTCGGAGGGAAGGTGAGATCGAGCTCCGCCATCGGGGCGGCCTGCGGTTGGCCGTTCGTGGCGAGGGCGGGCTGCTTGAGCTTCTCGAGTATCTCGCTCGCTATGAGCCGGACGCGGGGGAGGCGATCGGACCGGCCGACGCAGGCGAAAGCGCGCTTGACGGCGGGACGACCGTCACCATCTGGCTTGGCCAAGGGACTGCCGTGATCTCCGGACCTCGCAGCGAGGGAAGCGGTCTGCTGAGAGTCTCGCTTCCGGCGTAGGAGATGCCCCGGTGACCTTCGACCAGTGGTTCCGACTCTCCTCCCTTCTCCTGATGGGAGACGGCCTCCTGGCTCTCTGGCTGGCCGAACTGCTGGGCACGGTTGAGGCCCTTCTCGTCGGACTGGTCCTGATCCTGGGCCTCAAGAGCGAGGCGAGGAGCCTCTCGCCCCGTGCCAGACGGATCGTGCAGCGGATCGCCATGGGGCTCTTGGTTCTCTTCCTTCCTGCCGATGTTCTGTACCTCACTGAGTCTCTCCTGCACGGCCTGATCCACCTGCTCACGCTCCTTGGCCTTCTCAAGCTCTTTCTCCGAACAAGCGACCGGGACTTCCTCGATCTCTACATCATCAGTTTCTTTCAACTGGTGGCCGCATCGGCCACCACCACGAGCATGGCCTTTGTGATCGTGTTCCTCCTCTACCTCTTCCTCGGGAGTTGGGCGTTCCTCCTGCTGCATCTGAAGCAGGAGGGGGTGGACCGGAGTCCTGATTGGAGGAGGATGCCGGCCAAGCTCCTGCCTGCCAGCGTGGCCGTCTCCTGCCTGGCGGTGTTGCTCAGCGCGCTGTTTTTCGTCGTCATCCCGCGGGCCGGCCGAGCCTTTCTACCCGGTACGGCGGCGACAGGTATGATGCTGACCGGATTCTCGGAAAAGGTCCAGTTGGGCAGCTTCGGCAAGATCCAGACCGAGTCGGGCGTCGTCATGCGGATCAGGCTGCCGGACGTGCGGCTTGAGGATGTCCGACGGCTTCCCCTCCGTTGGCGCGGGGTGGCCTTCGATCGATTCGACGGAAGCACCTGGACGATGACCAATCCGGAGCGAGAGGTGCCCGAGCATAGCCGCAGTGGGCTGGCGACCTTGGAGACTCCCTCCGGTGCGGGGCGGCTGCTCCGCCAGGAGATCGAGCTGGAGCCGATCGGCACAGATGTCTTGTTTGCCGCGCCCCGGCTACTACAACTGATGGGTAGTTTCCCGCGTCTTTTCACCGATGCCGCGAAGAGCGCCAGCCTCCCCAGTCCCCCTGTTCACCGCATCACCTACCTGGCCGTGTCCGAGCTGGAGGCCGCCGATCCCCTCGTCCTGGAAGGCGCGGGGAGCGCCTATCCCGCCGCGATCCGGGAGACCTACCTTCAGCTTCCACCGCTGGCGCCAAGGGTGAAGGCGCTGGCTGAAGAGCTGGCCCGGGGCGCGCGTCACCCTTTCGAGGTCGCCCACCGGGTGGAAAGTTACCTCCTCGAGGGGTATCGCTATACCCTCGATCTGCAGAGGGACAGCCGCTACGATCCGCTCGAGGACTTCCTATTGGTTCAGCGCGCGGGCAACTGCGAGTACTTTGCGGCCAGCATGGCGGTGTTGCTCAGGACTGCTGGAGTTCCGGCCAGGGTGGTGAACGGTTTCCAACGGGGGGAGTGGAACGAATACGGCGGGTACCTCGTGGTGAGACAGCGGGATGCCCATTCCTGGGTGGAGGTCTACTTCCCTCGGCAGGGATGGGTCACCTTCGATCCATCGCCGAGAGGGAGCGGCGATGCAGCCCGGAACGGTCTTCTCGCCCGGGTCTCTCGATACCTCGACGCGCTCGGGATGCGGTGGGACCGCTACGTGGTTGCTTACAATCTCTCCGATCAGCTTCGCATCGTTTCGGTCGCGAGGCGCCGAGCCGATCTGCTTCGATGGCAAGCGATTGGGTTCCTCGGGGGATTCGAGGAGGCAGCGAAGGGCGCGGTACGCGCTCTGACCGCTAAGCCACAGTTCTCCGCGCTATTACCGCTCGCGCTGGCCGTAACAGGGGTGGGGGTTCTGATCAGGTTGCGGAAGGGGCCATTCGGCTGGCGCTTCAGGAGGAGCAGTGGCCGTGGAGCGGTGCAGTTCTACCGAGAGCTACTTGGCGTGCTCGCGCGCAAAGGGTTTGTCAAAAAGGAAGGCTTAACCCCGCGAGAGTTCGCCGCAGCCGTACAGGCAAATGGCTGGCCGGAACTTGCTGAGGTCTCGCGGGTCGTCGAAAGCTACTACCGAGTCCGCTATGGAGGACGATCTCTCTCTAAATTGGAGCGAGTGCGTATCAAGCAGATCCTCCGTCGTCTTGCTGCCCTACCGGTTCGCCGATCCACCCCTATGGGGTGAGGCAGGCTTAGGGACCCTACCTCTGTTCGCCCCCAATCACTGGCCTGCTTCGCCAAAGACTTCGCTCGCGCGATCACCTGGACGAGATCACGCCACACGCGATCCTGGCACCGGCATTTCCGGCGGGGTCCGTCATATCGTCATCCGGGGCCGCATGAATCACGAGAGCTGAGCCTTCGCCGCGGAATAGAGAATTGTTTGCCATCTCGAGAGTGACCTGAGGGGCAAGTACCTCGGCGGTGACGGTGCCGTCGGGCCCTACCACCAGGTTGGGTAGATCCCCAGCATGCGCGCCTGCTGGATTCTTCAACCCGTGCTTCTTCCCGTCCGGGTTAAAGTGGCCGCCGGCCGACGTAAAGTCCGGCGGATTGCACCTGCCGACGGCGTGAATGTGGAACCCATGGGGGCCAGGGGAGAGCTTCCAGGCCTCCAATGATACTCTGACGCCCCCCGGCTGCTGGGTAAGAGTCGCGCGACCCACCTTCTTCCCCTGTGAATTGAGCAACTCCACCTCAACCGTCTGGGCGCTCGCCTGGCTGTAGGCGATCGCACTGAACAGAAGTAACGCCCCCGCAACGAACGCTGTGCGCTTCATGTTCTCCTCCCGGTCATGTTGTTGTGTGGCTCCACCTCGCCCACTGCTTCATTACCGAACGGCCTCATCGATCCCGACTGGACCCCAGCTCATACTCCTTATGAAATCGGAGGACGAAAGGGATCGCGTGTGCCCGGTTGGTACAACAGAGGGATTTGATGGGCTTCAATGCTACGTTTACAGCTTGGTTGCCGCGACCTCGCCGCAGCAGACCTAGCCAGATCGTTCGCGAATCTGGCGCGGTCAGTAACTACCAGAGCGGCGAATTCGGATAGCGCCGCGCCAGCCATCGATCGAGTCCGAACGAACGCCCGG
>JBGQIR010000038.1:0-11566 GCA_041498535.1 Methylomirabilis sp. (SeqCode) | reverse complement strand
CTGCTCACTTCCGAAGCGGAGTTGGTGCCTATCCTTCGCCTCATTCATGAGGTTGGTGGCCAACTCAACATCGGCTACCAGGCAGTTTCCCCGAGGTGTGAGAACCTCCAGTAGGAGTTGGGCCTACAGGGTACTTTGAGGAGTGGCGTGAGGGTGGGATAGCCCGCCATTGGGGGGACCTGAAGATGAAAACACTTGCAGCGACAACTCTGACCGCTGCGCTTATCATGGGGTTCTCATGCGCTTCCAATGCGGAGTACCTCATCTACCTGAAGGGCGGGCACTACATCGTAGCGGACAACTGCACTTTCTCGACCCGTCAGGTGATGCGAAAGGATGCCGAGACCGAGGAAAAGACGGTTGTCGTCGAGGATTGCACGAAGGGGAGGCCAGAGAGGCGGATCTTCTGGAGCACAATAGACGGCAAGTTTGGCGAGGTCAATGCAGACGAGGTCTACTATATCTACGGAAGCAAGGGGCTTGCGTCGATCGCGCCTGAGCGCAAGGCAAAGCCGCTCGAGGATTATCTGATCGTCAATCGTGGGGACAGCTTCATCAACGCCAAGGTGGTGAGCGAGAGTGAAGGCCGAGTGTATGGGGTGAAGCGGGACGATCTCGCCGACATAAACCGGCGGGGTGTCACTGAGATTGTTCCACTGGCGGATGCGAAGAGCCGATCGGGCGAGGGACTTTGCCCTGGTGAGGGCGCTGAATTTGATGTTACCGAAACCGATTATTCTTTAGGCAACTTCGTTGGTACTTTCAAGAATCTTTCGAGAGAATCCTGCATGGAAGCGACGTTCGAAGTGGAAGTCAAAGTGAATGAAACTTTCGTCGACAAGTTTCAAGTTAGAGACTCGAGTGCCGTTTCGCCTGGACGGAGCAAGCATATTTCTAAGGAAGTTCCGGCTCATCTTCGCGAATACGTTAAACGTTCCAAGAATAGAGAAGGCGGCGTTCAGCTTTGCTGGACGAAGGTGCAGTCCTCTGCACAATGTCAAGCGGATATTCGTGAACAACGCAGGTGAGCCCTCCTGACGTATTGGCTCTGCTGTAACCTGATCGCTCCCTCTTAGTCCCTGAAACGCACCACTGGTGCGTTTTTTCTTTTTTCCTCTCTGGAGTTAGGATAGAATCCAACCCGAGAAGGAGGATCAATGGCCACAGCACTGAAGCCGGTTTCCTCGGCCCGCTTGGTCCTGGCTCTGCTGGCTGGGACCATTTTGCGTCTCTTGCTGATCTGCCCGCCCGACTCATCGGCCAGGACTGGGCCGATGATCCTGTCCCTGGGCGATGATTCCTATCTCACCTGGGCTGAGGTGGAGTCGCGGAGCGGCGCGGTCGTCAAACGGGAACTCGGGGAGTCACCCCTGACCGACTTCTCGGTGCTCATCCTGTCGAACCTTAGTTACGCCAGCCTGCCGGATGCGGTGCGTGACGGGCTGCAGGGGTACCTGTCACAGGGAGGTTCTGTCCTGGTTACCGGCGGGCAACAATCTTACGGCAGTGGCGGATATGCCGGCACGGAGCTGGCGGACCTCCTGCCGCTGCGACCGTCGCGGGATGACTGGCTGCCTCACCCCTTCGGTCCAACGCTTATCCTGCAGCCCGGCCATCCGATCCTTAAGGATGTCGAGATCCTGGCAATGGCGTCGTTCAACGAACTTGATCTAGGCAGTGGGGCGATTGAAATCGCTCGGTACGTCAGGACACAGCGCCTTCCACATCCGCTGATCGCCGAGCGACGTGTAGGCAGTGGGACAATGCTGGCGATTGCGCTTGACATGGCGCTGACTGGGGATTGGAGGGACCGGGATCGCTTTTCGCAGAACTGCGTCGAGTACTTGCTTGGGCCCTCGCGGATAGAACCTCCCAAGAAGCGAAACGACCCGTCGGAGTAATCGCATGCTGCGCTACCTGACTGCTGGCGAATCCCACGGTCCAATGCTGACGGCGATCCTGGAAGGGATCCCTGCCGATCTTCCGCTTGCAGCGGAGGAGATCAATCTCGACCTCGCCAGGAGGCAGAAGGGATACGGGCGCGGTGGCAGGATGCGCATCGAGAAGGACGAGGCAAACATCGTTGGCGGCGTCCGTCACGGTTTGACGATGGGTGGTCCCATCGCCATCCTGATCGCCAACCGGGACTGGGAGAACTGGAAGCTCACCATGGACCCGAGGCCAGGGGGGAGGGAGGCGGACCCAAAGGAGCCCGTCACCCGTCCGAGGCCAGGGCACGCCGATCTGGCCGGTGCTCTGAAGTACTCCCAGCACGATATCCGCAATGTGCTGGAGCTGGCCAGCGCCAGGGAGACGGCCGCGCGCGTCGCCGTCGGCGCCGTCTGCAAACGGGTGCTCCGGGAGTTTGGCATCGGGGTCTTCAGTCATGTGGCCGCGATCGGCGGCATTGAGGCCAAGACCGGCGACCTCTCGTTCGCAGAGATCCGGGAACGCGCCGAGGCCTCCGAAGTGCGGTGTGCCGACCCCCAGGCAGGCGAGGCAATGATGAGGAAGATCGACGAGGCCAGAAAGCGCGGCACGAGCCTCGGAGGGGTGTTCGAGGTGATGGCGCTCAATCTCCCCGTGGGGCTCGGCAGCTATGTCCACTGGGATCGCAAACTGGATGGTCGCCTTGCGCAGGCCCTCATGAGCATCCAGGCGATCAAAGGCGTGGAGATCGGGCTAGGGTTTGAAGGCGCCAAGCGGTTCGGGGTCGAGACACACGACGAGATCTTCTACGAGGAGGGCCGCTTCGTGCGGAGAACCAATCGGGCCGGGGGATTAGAGGGGGGGATGTCGAACGGGGAGCCGATAATCGTCCGGGGAGCCATGAAGCCGATCTCCACGCAGTACGCCCCGATGGCCTCGGTGGATCTTCGCACAAAAGCGCCGTTCAAGGCGAGCATCGAGCGATCGGATATCTGCTCGGTTCCGGCTGCAGGGGTCATAGGGGAGGCGGTCGTGGCCTTCGAGATCGCCAGGGCGTTCCTGGAAAAGTTCGGCGGGGATAGCCTGGAGGAGCTGAGGCGGAACTACGAGGGGTATCTCAAATCGGTTCACGAACGGTAGTATGAAGATCGTCTTGATAGGGTTCATGGGAACCGGGAAGAGCGCTGTGGGATGCCGATTGGCTGAACGGCTTGGCCTCTCCTTTGTTGATGTGGACGACGCAATCGAAGAGGCAGCGGGAATGGCGATTCCGGAGATCTTCGCGTCAGAGGGGGAGTCGGGTTTCAGGCGAAGGGAGCGGGACCTGATCGCCAGCCTTGCGACTCGCCGAGATTGCGTGATCGCCACAGGGGGCGGCGCGGTCCTGGACCCCGAGAATGTCCGGAACCTCAGGGCCGGCGCGCTTACCGTGTGTCTTCAGGCTGAGCCCACCGTCATCCTTGGGCGGATCGGGGCCGATGCCCAACGTCCCCTGTTACAGGCTCCCGACCGGCTGGCCAGGATCCGGGAGTTGCTCGAGCAGCGGGCCCCCGCATATGGTCAGGCTGATCTTACGGTTGAGACGAGCGGGTCCGATGTCGAGGAGATCGTCGATCGGATCGTTCGGCATTTCCGCCTAGAACCGGCCGGGACACAGGGGGCAGGACGATGAAGACCGAGGCCGCTGTCCCGGTCACGCTCGGCAACAGGAGCTACCAGATTCTCGTTGGCAGTGGGCTGTTGAAGCGACTGGGCGCCCTCTGTAGTGAGCTGCCTCTCACACGGCGAGCGGTGATCGTCACGAACCCTGCGGTGAACCGCCTATATGGCGCCAGGGCTGTGACCTCGCTGCGTCGGGCCGGCTTCCACGTGGCCATCGTCGAGGTTCCAGCAGGGGAGCGGGCGAAGTCACTTGGACAGGCGGCCCGGCTGTACCGTGCTTTTTTGCACCACCGGCTGGATCGCCGCTCCGCCGTGATCGCGCTGGGAGGCGGGGTGATCGGCGACCTTGCCGGCTATGCAGCCGCCACCTATCTTCGAGGCCTCCCGTTGATTCAGGTTCCCACCACCCTCCTGGCTCAAGTGGACAGCAGCGTTGGCGGCAAGGTGGCGGTCAATCTTCCTGAAGGGAAGAATCTGGTTGGCGTATTTCACCAACCCTCGTTGGTCGTGGCCGACATCCAGACCCTGAAGTCGCTGCCTCCCCGCGAGGTGCGCGCCGGCCTGGCCGAGGCGGTCAAGCATGGCATGATCGCCGACCCCGAGCTGTTCGGCTATCTCGAGGCGCACGTCGATTCGATTCTCCGCGTCGAGGAGGAGCCGCTGGCCTTTGTTGTGGAACGATCGTGTGCCATCAAGGCCAGGGTTGTCGAACAGGATGAACGGGAGGAGGGGATGCGCGCGATCCTCAACTTCGGACACACCGTGGGCCACGCCCTCGAGGCCATCACCGGATACCGACGACTCCTTCACGGCGAGGCGGTGGCGATCGGCATGGTGGTGGCAACCATGCTTTCGGTGAGGCGTGGCCTTTGCGAACAGGACGATCTGCTCAGGTTGCGCTCGCTCCTCGAGAGGATCGGGCTGCCGACAAGGTTATCGGCGAACGTGAGAAGTCTTTTAAAGACAATGAATTACGACAAAAAGGTGAAGAATCAAGTGATCTATTTCGTCTTGACAAAGGGGATCGGGCATGTTACGTTGGCCGCCATTTCGGAATCGGATGAACTGAAGGGGGTGCTGGCCGCTGCCGGGTGGGCATCATAAGGAGGGAGGCCAAGATCGGCGGGGTGCCTGGACCGGCGGGGAGTCTGAGGCCCGGCGAGGAATCCGCACAGTCGGTCGCCAGGATGGCCGATCGCTGTCGAAGGCGTGGGCAATTCGACGAAGCCATCACGCTGTGTCGTCGGGTGCTGAAGGCGCGATCCACCTATGTCAGCCCCCGGGTGGTGCTCGGGCGCGCGTATCTGGAGAGCGGTGACCAGGCCAAGGCTGAAGAGGAGTTTCATCGGGTCATTGAGTTGTCGCCGGAGAACGTGCGAGCGCGCGTGCACCTCGCACAGATCTGTGAGGCCCAGGGCAGGACGAATGATGCGATCAGGCACTACGAGGCCGCCCTGGAGTGTGCCCCACTGGATCGTGAGATTCTGGCAAGCCTGCTCAGGTTGCGCAGAACCATCTCCACCTTTGAGCCCTCGCTCTCAACGGCCGAGCCCAAGGATGTTCCTGAGCTTGCGGGCTTTGGCCCCGTTGAACCGCGAAGAGATCCGCTGGCCACTGACACGCTGGCGGATCTGTACGCCTCGCAGGGCCTAACGGATCATGCTGCCGCGATCTACGAGCAACTGCTTGCGCATGAGCCGTTCAGGGAAGACATTCGGGCAAAGCTGACGGCCCTGCGTGAGAAGCAGGAGCCGGCACCGGCGCCCCGGCCAGAGGCGCCCAGTGCACCTGTAGCCGAACACCCGGTCGCGCTATTTCCACCTCAGGCTGTGGCGGGTTCGCTGCCCTCGTTCGACGTGGCCAAAGAGCCGGCCGCCGTTGCCTGTGCGACTCCATTGCGCAGGAGTCGCAAGGAGATGGTGCTGGAAGAATTGGAGTCCTGGCTGCAGGGAGTTCGCCGCTACCGGATGGAGGAGGAAATGCAGCCACATGGCGCAGTTGAGACGCATCCTTCCCCTGTGGTTTCCACTACAAGGAGGTTGCAGGTGTTCCCACCGCAGTCCGAGAAGGGTTCCTCGGCGAGACGGATTCTGGTGTTGAATGGTCCCAACTTGAACCTGCTTGGCCGTCGCGAACCGGATCAGTATGGCCGTATGACGCTGAAGGAGATCGAGGATGAGCTCAGGTCCTATGCCGCCTCACGGGAGGCCGAGATCCGGTTCGTTCAGACGAACCACGAAGGCGCGCTGATCGACGCCATCCAGAACGCCATCGGGTGGGCTGACGCAATTGTGGTGAACCCGGCCGGCTTGACCCATACGAGTGTGGGTCTCCGGGACGCGATCGTGGCCGCCGCCATCCCGGCGGTGGAGGTGCACCTGTCGAACATCTACCGGCGGGAGGAGTTTCGTCGCCAGTCACTGATCGCAGACGTCGTCGCCGGGCAGATCACCGGGTTCGGTCCTTTTAGTTATGTGCTCGGGTTGCAGGCCGCCCTTCACCTTCTTGACGCAAAGAGATCATAGGTGCGTCATCCTATGTGGCCAACACACGAGGGACAGAGGAGATGATGATCGGAGGAGGGGATCTTCGCCCCGGTGTCAAGATCGAACTGGACGGGACTCCGTACGTCGTGACCGACTTTCAGTGGGTCAAACCCGGCAAGGGCGGAGCGTTCATGCGAACCAAGCTGAAGAATATGAAGACCGGCGCCATCATCGACCGCACCTTCAGGACCGAGGAGAAGCTAGAGCGGGCGGAAGTAGAGGAGCGGAAGGTTCAGTTCCTCTATCGCACCGAGGATGCGTATCACTTCATGGATACCGAGAGTTTCGAGCAGTTCACCTTAGAAGAGACGCAGATCGGAGAGGCCAGCGGCCTCCTCAAGGAAGAACTGGTCATTTCCGTCCTGTTCCACCGAGGGGGACCTGTCGGTGTTGTACTTCCGACCTTTGTGGAGCTCAAGGTGGTCGAAACCGAGCCCGGCTTCCGTGGCGACACCACCTCTGGCGGCTCTAAGCCGGCCAAACTGGAGACTGGCGCAGTGATCCAGGTTCCGCTGTTTATCAACATCGGCGACCTGCTTCGCGTGGACACGCGCTCCGGCACCTACGTGGAGCGAGCCTGAGGAGGGCCCCATGGACCTCAAACAGATCAAGGCAGTCCTGAAACTGATTCAGGGGACCGATGTTGAGGAGATCGAGGTTGAGCAAGAGGGTCGTCGCGTTCGCATCCGTCGTCGGGGATCCCAAGGGCCTGTGGCGACCCCGAGCCCTATCCCCTCAGCTTCGATGCCCCAGGCGGTGGCGGCGGTTCCCAGCGCGCCCGAGATCCGAGAGGCCACAAATCGTGTCACCGTCGAGTCACCGATGGTTGGCACCTTCTACCGGGCGTCGGCGCCGGGCGCCGACGCCTACGTGCGGGAGGGTGACAAGATCGAGAACGGGACGGTCCTCTGTCTCATCGAGGCGATGAAACTTATGAACGAGATCGAGTCCGAAGTCAGGGGAACGGTCCGCTCCATCCTGGTGGAGAACGCTCAGCCGGTCGAGTATGGACAGCCGCTTTTTCTCATTGAACCCGCCTGACCGTCGCTTCAGCCCGTCTCACCCGGCGATCCCCACGAGTCCGGGCCATCGGTCTGGCTCCGCCCCGCCATGTTTTCCAAGATCTTAATTGCCAACAGGGGGGAGATCGCCCTCCGGATCATCCGCGCCTGCCGTGAGCTCGGCGTGAAGACCGTGGCGGTCTACTCCGAGGCCGATGCCAAGTCGCTGCACGTGCAACTGGCGGACGAGTCGATTTGCATCGGCCCTCCCCAAGCTGCCAAGAGCTATCTGAATACGCCTCGCCTTATCAGCGCCGCCGAAATCACAGGCGCCGAAGCGATCCACCCAGGCTACGGATTCCTGGCCGAGAATAGCTCCTTCGCAGAAATATGCGAGCAGTCGGGAATCGTGTTTATCGGCCCCACGGCCGAACAGATCCGGCTGATGGGGGACAAAGTCAAGGCAAGGGAGACGGCCATGGCGGCCGGGGTTCCGGTGGTGCCGGGGAGTCAGGCGCCGCTCAGTGGCGCGGAGGAGGCCGCCCAGGTCGCGTTGCAGGTCGGCTACCCGCTCATGCTGAAGGCCAGCGCGGGCAACGGCGGAAAAGGGATGCGGCTGGTTTCAGCCGCGTCGGAACTTGGCCGCGCCTTCGCTGCAGCCTCCGCTGAGGCAGCGGCCGCGTTCGGGAATCCCGCCCTCTATCTCGAGCGGTACATCTCTCCCGCTCGCCACATCGAGATTCAACTGTTGGGAGACCAGACCGGCTCAGTCATCCACCTGGGCGAGCGAGACTGCTCGATTCAGCGCCGCCACCAGAAACTCCTGGAGGAGTCGCCCTCGCCAGCCGTGACGCCTGACCTCAGGGCCCGGATGGGCGAGGCGGCGGTCCGGCTGGCCCGCTCGGTCAAGTACCTGGGGGCAGGGACCGTCGAGTTTCTGCTGGATGCCGAAGGGAATTTCTACTTTATGGAAATGAATACGAGGATTCAGGTGGAGCACCCGGTGACTGAAATGGTGACCGGGATCGATCTCGTGAAGGCCCAGATCCGCATCGCTGCCGGCGAGCCGCTGCCACTCACCCAGCAGGATATCACCCTACGAGGCCACAGCATCGAGTGTCGGATCAATGCGGAGGATCCTGAAACCTTCGTCCCGTCACCCGGGAAGATCTCGGACCTGCGTCTGCCGGGAGGGCCAGGGGTGCGGGTTGACACCCACCTGTATGCCGGTTGCACCATCCCCCCCTTCTACGATTCGCTCATGGCCAAGCTGATTGTGCTTGGCGAAACCCGGGATGAAGCGATCGCTCGGATGCGCCGGGCACTTGACGAACTGGAGATCCATGGCGTCAAATCCACGATCCCAGTTCATAAGCGGATCCTCAACTCTCCGGAGTTCATAGCCGGGCGGGTGTCCACCCGATTCCTGGAATCGGTGCTGGTCTGACGGCCGACCGTAATCCCTCAGACCGGATACCGGCTTTGCGTCATCACTGATCCTGAGCTGGGACGTGGCCTGAGTCATCTCGAAATCGCCAAACAGGCGATCGAGGGGGGTGCCTTGATGATCCAGCTTCGGGACAAATGGGCCGGACCACGCGAGCTTTTGCCCCAGGCGCGGCAGATCGCCACGCTGTGCCGCGACCGCGGGGTTCACTTCATTGTGAATGACCGATTGGACTTGGCGCAGGCCGTTGACGCCGACGGAGTTCACCTCGGACAGGACGACCTGCCGGCGAGGGCAGCGCGTGCGCTCCTGGGTCCGGGAAAGCTCTTGGGGGTGTCCACCCACTCGCTGGAGCAGGCGATCCGGGCCGCAGAAGATGGAGCAGATTATGTCGGCATCGGACCGATCTTCGCGACAGCCACGAAGTCAACTGGGTATGCACCGGTAGGCGTGGACACGATTCGGCAATTGCGGTCTCGGATCGATCTCCCTCTACTCGCGATAGGAGGCGTCACCTTGAGTAATGTGAAAGAGGTGATCCGCGCTGGCGCCGCAGGGGCTGCAGTGATTTCCGCTATCATCGGCAGCGATGATATCGCGCGAGCAACCCAGGCATTGCTGGCCGCTATTGAGGAGGCGGAACAAGGACGCTGACGCGGGAAAAATCCGTTGACAGCGTTCTTTCGTTATTTCTATAGTGGGTGGCACATCTGATCCCGTCAATGCAGGGCGGCATGCCGCTCGCACGTGTGCGGGTCCAGCAGCTTCAGCCATGCTGCTGCCGGCTCGATAAAAGAGGGAATGATGCGACGGCGTTGGATCTCGTTCTGGTTGGCTGGCGCGACCCTCGTGCTCGCCCTCGCCCAGGCCCATGGGGCGAGCACCGTCAAAATCGGGGTCGCCGGTCCGCTTACGGGCGATCAGGGAGCCTTCGGGCAGGAGCTGAAAAACGGCGCCATCATCGCCGTGGAGGAGTGGAACGCCAAGGGTGGCGTACTCGGGAAGAAGATCGAGATCATTTGGGGCGATGACCAACACGATCCAAGGCAGGCCGTCTCCGTCGCCAACAAGTTCGTGAACGAAGGGGCGGTCGGCGTGATTGGCCATTTCAACAGCAGTTGTTCGATTCCGGCCTCCATGACCTACGAGGAGGGCAAGGTCGTCCAGCTTACACCCGCTTCGACCAACCCGCAGTTCACCGAGCGCGGCCTCTGGAATGTCTTCCGCGTCTGCGGCAGAGACGACCAACAGGGCAGCGTTGCAGCCAACTTCATCGTGAAGAAGCTCAAGAACACAAGGGTGGCCGTGCTGCACGACAAGACAACCTATGGGCAGGGGCTGGCTGATGAAACCATGAAAGCCCTTGAGAAGGCCAAGATCAAATCTGTCTACTACGGGGGCATCACTCAGGGGGACAAAGACTACCGTCCGGTCCTGACCGCCGTGAAGTCGAAGCATCCCGAAGTCCTTTTCTACGGGGGGATCTATCCAGAGGCGATCCTTCTCACGAAGCAGATGCGCGAGCTCGGGATGAAGACCATGTTCATCAGCGGCGACGGTGTCTGGACGAAGGAATACATCGACATCGCCGGCAAGGCGGCAGAGGGGTCTTACATCACCTTTACACCGGACCAAAGCAAGATCAAGGAGGCACAGGGAGTCATCGAGAAACACAAGGATAAATTCGGGTCCGACGTGGGGGCCTACACTGTCTATAGCTATGTCGCAACCAACATCCTCCTCGACGCAATCGCCGCGACCAAATCCACCGACGCTCGCAAGATCGCCGACCACATCAGGAAGACCAAGTGGAACACCGCCCTGGGACCGATCCAGTTCGACAAGAAGGGCGATGTGTTGGTGTCGCCCTATGTGGTCTGGGAGGTAAAGGACGGGAAGTTCGTGGAATTGAAGTAGGCTCATGTCACTTGGGGCGCTGCGGAGGGAAGGGAGCAATCTCTTCCCTCTTTTTGTCTTGGTGGGCTATGCTTCTTCAGCAGTTAGTTAACGGCCTCACGCTGGGCAGCGTCTATGCGCTGATCGCGTTAGGGTACACTATGGTCTATGGGATCATCGAGCTGATCAACTTCGCCCACGGCGAGATCTATATGCTGGGCGCGTACATGGGGATCGTCACCTTCGGCTTCCTGACCACGCTGCACCTGACCTCCGCGAACTCGGGCGCCACCCTTCTCCTGATGATCGTCTCAGCGATGCTCTTCTGCGGCGCATGCGGTATCACCATCGAGCGGTTGGCCTACAGACCCCTGCGCAGCGCCCCTCGCCTGTCCCCCCTCATCAGCGCTTTGGGCGTCTCGATTTTTCTGCAGAATTTTGTGATGCTGGCCCAGGGACCAAGAGATAAGGGATTCCCGCATCTCTTCATCCATGGAGGGATAGACTTCCCGGGCGGCAGAATCAGCGCGATCCAGATCTTCATCATGGTCACCTCGGTGCTGATGATGGTGGGCCTTCAACTGCTGGTGCGCCGGACCAAGATCGGCAAGGCAATGCGCGCCACCGCTCAGGATAAGCAAATGGCCAGACTGGTCGGCATCGATGTGGATAGAATCATCAGCGTGACGTTCCTGATCGGCTCGGCCCTCGCGGCGGTGGCGGGAGTCATGGTCGGGATGTACTATGGGCTCATCAACTTCTTCATCGGCTACATTGCCGGCATCAAGGCCTTTACCGCCGCCGTCCTCGGAGGGATCGGGAGCATCCCGGGCGCGATGCTGGGCGGGTTGCTCCTGGGCCTGATCGAAGCCCTCGGCGCGGGGTACATCTCCAGCGAATACAAGGACGTGTCCGCGTTCGCCATCCTGGTCCTGGTCCTGATCTTCCGCCCTTCCGGTCTATTGGGGGCGGATATCTCAAAACGAGTGTAGGCGCATGCGAACCCCATCGCACTCTATCCCACTTCGCCAACGCCCTCTCCTGAGGATCGTCCTGGCCAGCCTCTGGTTCGGGCTCCTGTCGCT
>JBGQIR010000037.1:0-11655 GCA_041498535.1 Methylomirabilis sp. (SeqCode) | reverse complement strand
TCTTTGAGCGAGGCCATCCCGCCGGCTCCCTTGTCAGGGCCACGGCTGTCCCCGCGTCGTGGTCTGCGGCCCGCCGCAGCGAGCTGTAGGGCTTAGCTCACCGTCCGGGTGAGCGTGTTTGGAAAGACGCGGCCACCTCAAGCAGGCCCCGGCTCATCGCACGTCAGGGAGAGCCGGGCCCTGACTGAGTGCTGCTGCCGTCACTCGATTTGCGGTTCTTCCCCTCACCCCACACTCGTGAACCGGTCCCGCAGCCGGCTCATGATCAGCGGCAGGGTGGTGTACTCCATCTCCTCCAGCGGCAGGCGGTGGGGCTCGAACGGGCCGTGGCGGCGCAGGTAGTCGGCGGCCACATTCGCCTGCCGGCGGGCCTCGTCATAGGCGGGATCGTCGAACAGGTCGATCGGGCCGATGAGTGTCCCCTCGTTGAGCTGGAACCCGGCCGCGATCACCCGGGGCGGCCCATCGAGCCGGGTGGGGTTGGCTTGATGGAACGGCACTGGCATCAGGGGCCCGTGGTGGGAGCCGCGCATCCACCCCTCGACCAGGTGGGGGAAGGCGAAGGGCTCCAGGATCTCTCCCACCGCGGGCAGCCCGGCCTGCGCCCGGATGATGCAGACCGGGTCGTCCTTGCCGACGTACTTGCCGGCGATCTCGGACAGAACATCCGTGGAAGCGACCGCCGCGATTTCGTTGTCGCCCTTTCGCCGGATCTCCTTGACCATGTACCGGCCGTGCGCGCCCAGGAACATCAGGAGATCGTACAGCTCCTCCGGGCAGGCGAGGGTGATGACCGCCTTCTTCTTCACGTCGAGGACGGTGAAGGTGAAGCCCCCGTGCAGCTTGGGGTCGATGACGAGGCCGGGGGTGTTGAAGGGGTCCGCAAAGATCTTATACAGGGGGAGGTTCCAGGCGCCGGGGGAGGTCTTGTCGGCCATCAAGATCACGACCGGCTCGCTCGGCCGCTCGATGAACTCCAGCTCGGCGACGCCGGGGCCCAGCCCTTTGACATTGCCGCTGAAGGCATCGGCCAACATGTCCTGTCCGGCGCCGTAGAGGTGCAGGCGCTTGGCGACCTTGGTGCACTCCATAAAGGTGTCCCAGGCGAGCCGGTGGATCGGTTCGTGCGCGACGCCGTGAGAGTGGGTCATGATGAGGTTGATGTCGTCGCCGCAGCGGGCGACCCGGTAGTCGCACAGGAGCCCCTGCTGCTTGGCGGCGGCCAGGCACGCCTCCGCCTGCTGCAGGAGGTCCGGGTGCGGGCGGTTGTGGCCGGCGACGCTGCCGACATCGGCCTTGATCACGCTCAGGGTGAGCTTGCTCTGCTGGGCCATGGTGGATCCCTCCTTTGAAGGGGACAGCACAGTCCCCGGGTCGGGGCGCGCTCCGGGCGCTAGTGCCCGGTGGGCGCAGGCGTCACATGGAACCTCTCGTACTCCATCCGGCAGCGAGTGGAGGCCGCGATGGGCGGGATCCGTCCCGCGATGACACATACGGGGCAATCGGGGAGGCGGCTGACCCTGCCTAGATTCGCTCGCGCGGGCGGCCGTGCTCGCTCTCGCGGCGGAGGTGCTCTTCCAGGGTCACGACCTTCGCGGTCAGCCCTATCTCGAGGGCATTCAGCTTGGTCTCCAGGCTCCGGATCCGCCGGTGCTGCGCGCGAAGGGCGCAAAGGAGCAGCCCGCCCCCAACCGCAACCACTAGCCCCAGGAAGGCCACGTAAGGCATACGACTCACCTGCCTTTCTGCAATCGGCTGCACCACCGGAGGGCGATCCGCAGGCGGCGCTTCAAGGACCGGACGTCCAGCGTCCGCTTCACCGCGAAGCGCCGCCTGCCCACCTCCTGGCGGCGTCATTGCAAAGACCTGCGTTGGGGGGACCGCCTGTGGCCGACTCGGCGTTACCTGGCTACGCGCCAAGCGATCCGACCCGCATAACGGGATCACCAGTATCGCGATGACCACTGTGAGGACCGCGGTCAGACGGCGGGCGCTCCGCTCCTCGCTCAACGCTTCCCCCCACGTTTTCGGTGCCTAGCTCTTGATCGGGATCTTTTTCCCAGCAGGCTCTTTCGCCTTGGGAAGGGTGACTGTGAGTATGCCTTCTTTCATCTCGGCCTTGGCCTTCTCGGGGACCACAGTGCCTGGCAGCAGAATGGACCGATAAAGGCTGCCTTTGTGAAACTCGCAGAATCGGACATCCCCTTCCTCCTTCCGATGCCCGTGTTTCGTGTCCGCCCGCACCGTCAGGCGATTGGGCTCGGCCAGGACTTCGACATCCTTCGGCGTCAGGCCCGCCAGGGCACAGCTTACCCGAACCGCAGCATCGGTTTCTGTCAGCTCTATACAGGGCCGCCACAGAAGCTCTCTTTCAGCCTGGAGCCAATCATCAAGATCGTGGGCGATCATCCATCCCCGATTCTCGAAGAGCTCAAACGCGCGCTTGGAAAGCTGCCGCTCCATCTCTACCACCTCATCGAACAGTGAACCGACCCTTTTCACCGGCTTGACCGGAACCGCGCTGGCTGCCATGTCTCTCCCCCCTTGCCACCTCGGGATGCCATATCGAACACAAGCCACCACCGGGCAGTTGACTATCGCGCCTGCCTTGCGCCCACCCTTTGCTCGATCTCCAGCACCTTTGCCGTCATCTTCATGACAGCGTCCGGATTCAACGAGATGCTGTCAATCCCTTCCTCGACCAGGAACTGCGCGAATTCCGGGTAGTCGCTCGGCGCTTGGCCGCAGATCCCGATCTTGACGCCGCACGCTCGAGCCGTCCGGATCACCGATGCCACGAGCTTCTTGACAGCCGGATCCCGCTCGTCGAAGATCCGGGCGACCAGCTCTGAATCTCTATCAACCCCCAGCGTCAACTGTGTCAGGTCGTTCGACCCAATAGAGAAGCCATCGAAGATCCTGGCAAACTGCTCGGCGAGCAGGACGTTGCTGGGAATCTCGCACATGACGTACACTTCGAGACCGTTCTCTCCACGCTTGAGTCCGTACTTGGCCATCTCTGCCAGCACCTTCCCGCCCTCCGCCACCGTTCGGACAAAGGGGACCATCAGCTTGATATTGGTGAAGCCCATCTCCTCCCTGGCTTTCCACATCGCGCGACACTCCAGGGCGAATCCCTCCCGATACCGGTCGTCGTAGTAGCGCGAAGCGCCGCGAAAGCCGAGCATGGGGTTCTCTTCCGTCGGCTCGAACTCCTTTCCCCCGATCAGGTTGGCGTATTCGTTCGTCTTGAAGTCGCTGAGGCGGACGATGACGTCCTTGGGGTAGAAGGCGCCGGCGATCATCCCAACCCCCTCCGCCAGCTTGTCCACGAAGTACTGGGGTTTATCGGCATAGCCGGCGGTCAGAACGGCGATCTCAGCCTTCGCCGGCTGATCGACCAGGGCGTCATAACGGACCAATGCCATGGGATGGATCCGGATGGCGTGGCTGATGATGAGCTCCACTCTCGCCAGGCCAACCCCGTCGTTGGGGAGGGCTGCCAAGGCGAAGACCTCCCTGGGGTTGGCGACGTTCAGCATGATCTTGGTCCGGGGGCGACCGAGCTTGCCCAGATCGATCTCCTGGATATTGAACCTGAGAAGACCCCGGTAGACATACCCGGCGTCGCCTTCAGCACAGGAAACGGTGATCTCCTCCCCATCGGCGATGACCTCTGTCCCGCGCTCCGTCCCGACCACCGCGGGAATTCCCAGTTCGCGGCTAACGATGGCCGCGTGTGAGGTCCGTCCGCCACGGTTCGTGACGATAGCGGCCGCCATCTTCATGATCGGCTCCCAGTCCGGATCGGTCTTGTCGGTCACCAGGACCTCGCCCTCGCGGAATCTCTCCAGATGGCGCGGGTCCTCGATCACGCGGGCCCTGCCTTGCCCGATCATCTCTCCCACGCTCTTGCCGGCGAGGAGCGGCTCGCGGGTCTCCTCCAAACGATAGATCCGCAGCAGGTCCCGTCGCTTCACTGACTGAACCGTTTCCGGGCGCGCCTGAACGATGAACAGCTCGCCGGTTCTGCCGTCCTGAGCCCACTCGATATCCATCGGCGTGTACCTCCCGCTGCTCCGGCTGTAGTGGTCCTCTATGGCGCAACCCCAGCGCGCCAGTAGCAGGACATCGTCGTCACTGATGGCAAAGCGTTGGCGATCGGCGGCGGGCACGGCGATGTTCTTCGTCAGCTTGCTTCCTTCCTCGTCGTATACCAACTTCCACTCCTTGCTCCCCAAGCTCCGCTGGATGATGGGGCGGAAGCCCTTGAGGAGTGTGGGCTTGAACACGTAGATCTCGTCCGGCGTCACGGCGCCCTGGACCACATTCTCTCCCAGGCCGTACGAGGCATTGATCAGGATGCACTCGGGGAATCCGCTCTCCGTGTCGATGGTGAACATGACGCCTGAGGCACCGAGGTCCGAGCGGACCATTTTCTGCACCCCGATGGAAAGGGCAATGCTCAGGTGATCAAACCCTTTGTCCACACGGTAGGAGATGGCCCGATCGGTGAAGAGCGAGGCGAAACACTTCCGGCATGCCTCGAGCAAACCGGGGACCCCGTGGACATTCAGGTAGGTCTCTTGCTGGCCGGCAAAGCTGGCATCGGGCAGGTCCTCTGCAGTGGCGCTGCTCCGGACGGCAACATCGGTGTTCGGTCCGTATTCCTGGCAGAGCCGCTCATAGCCTGCAACGATAGCCGCCTGAATTGCGGGAGGCAGCGAAGTTTCAAGAAGCATCGTCCGGATCGCCTTGCCACGCGTCCGCAGGTCCTGAATGTCATGGGTGTTCAGCCCCTCCAGTTGCTCCCTGATCTTGGCCTCGCAACCACTTTCGCTGAGGAAGGCTCGGTAGGCCAGGGCAGTGATGGCAAAACCATACGGGACCCGCACGCCCTGGGCCTTCAAGTTCCGATACATCTCGCCCAGCGACGCGTTCTTGCCGCCCACCAGCGGGATGTCTTGTAGGCCGATCTCATCAAACCAGCGCACGAACGCATCCGCCTGCATCTCCTACTCCTTTCACCACCCGCACAAGGGCACAGCAAGCAGCGCCCCTACAGCGCACCCCTCACTTGACGGTCGCACCTCGCACCTCGGGCCTCGGACTCTTTTCGTCATGGCCGCACGCCGCCCAAGAAGGGCGCCGTCTGCTCTGGCAGAGCGGTGTTGATGAAAATGCCGGACCCGAGCTCGAAGCCGGCCGGGGTGGTCAATCGTGGAATGATCTGCAGGTGCCAGTGGTAGTAGTCCCTACCCTCGTGCGCGCTGCGCGCGGTATGGATGACATAATTGAGGTCCGGGTCGTTCAGCCCCCGATGCAGCTTTGCCCAGGCGGCTTTCAGGGTGTGGGCGAGCCGCTTGGACTCATCGGGAGTGATCAGCGCGAAGCAGGCCTCGTGTGCCTTCGGGACGATCCAGGTCTCGAACGGCGCTCGGGAGGCAAATGGATGGTAGACGACGAACGCATCTGTCTCCTCCACGATCCGCTTGCCGATCTGCAGCTCTTCGTTCAGCATGTCGCAGTACACGCACCGGCCGTGTTCATCGTGATACCGGGCCGCCTCGTAGAGCTTGTTGCGGATGTTGAGTGGGAGCACCGAAGTGGCGATGATCTGGGAATGGGGATGCTGGACCGAGGTTCCTGCTCCCAACCCGTAGTTCTTAAACATGATGACCAGCCAGAACCGTGGATCTTTCTGGAGGGCCAGGAAGCGCTCCCTGTATGCCCAGAGGATCTCCTCGACCTGCCAGTCGTCCATCAGCGGGATGCAGAGATCATGGCGCGGGCTCTCGATGACCACCTCGTGCCGTCCGACTCCATCCATCTTCCGAAAAAACCCCTCTTCTTCCTTTCGTTCCAGGCTTCCCTCCGGGACGAGCGCAGGATACTTGTTCGGCACCACCCGGATCCACCAGCCCGGCCCGTTCGGTTGCCCACCGCGACGGTAGGCCGCGACCTCCGGCGGCGTCAGGGTTTCATTCCCGGGACAGAAGGGGCAGGGCTCCCCGGATAGAGTGATATCGGCGCGGCTCCGCTTCACCCGGAAGTCGTGCGGACGCTTGGCCCGCTCAGTGGCCATGACGATCCACTCTCGGGTGGCCTTATCCTGTCTGAGTTCCGGCATCGTCGCTTCCGCTTCCCAGTTCCGCGTTCCGGGTTCCGAGTTCCAGGTTACAGGTTACAGGTCCCGCATTACGGATTGTCGTTCTGAAACTTGGAACATGGCACATGGAACCTGGAACATCATTACAGCTCGTTATCGCGGTCCGGCTGTGGCGCTAGCTGACCCTCGACCCCGTAGGCCCGCGCCTGCTCCGCCATCTCGCGCACCCGCTCCTGCACAAGGGCATTCAGGCTTCCTTCCGGAAAGGTCCCATCCGGGCCGCGCTCACCCGCCTCCAACCCGGTCAGCAAGGCGGTCCCCTCGTCGATCGTATGGATGGGGAACACGTGGAATTGCCTCGCAGCGACCGCCTCCACGACATCCTCCCGGAGCATCAGGTGCCGGACGTTGCTCGCCGGGATCAGAACCCCCTGCTCGCCCGTCAGCCCTCTCGCGCGGCAGACATCGAAGAACCCCTCGATCTTGGCGTTGACGGCCCCGATGGCCTGAACCTCTCCCTGCTGATTGACCGACCCTGTGACCGCGAGCCCCTGGCTGATGGGGAGGCCCGACAGGCTGGAGAGGATGGCGTACAGCTCTGCCGATGATGCGCTGTCCCCTTCCACCTCCTCGTAGAGCTGTTCGAAGGCGATGCTCGCCGACAGGGTGAGGGGGACCTGCTGCACGTAGCGGCCGCCCAGGTAGCCCGAAAGGATCAGGACGCCCTTGCTGTGGATCTTGCCACCCATTCGAGCTTCACGCGCGATGTCGATGATGCCGCCCCGTCCAAGGAATGTTCGGGCGGTGATCCGGGACGGCTTGCCGAAATGATACTCGCCAAGAGGGATGACGGCGATCCCGTTCACTTGCCCGACCACCGCTCCGGCGGTATCGACGAGCAGTGTCCCCTCCGTGATCAGTTCCTGCAGCCGTTCCTCGAGTCGGTTGGATCGCCGGATCTTGGCCTCGATGGCCCGCTGGACATCCCCTGCCGTCACCCTGTTGTGCTCGTTCTGCCCGGCCCAGAAGCTGGCCTCGCGAGCGACATCGAGGAGATCGCTGAAGGTGGTGGCCAGCCGCTCCTGGTCCTCCACCAGGCGGGAGCTGTGCTCGACCAGCTTCGCCACGGCGGACCGCTCGAAGGGCCTGAGGCCCTCTTCCCGGCAGCAGGTCGCCAGCAGCCGGGCGAAGGCGAGGATATTTTCAGGGGTTCTGGCGACGTACTCGCTGAACTCAACCTGCACCTTGAACAGCTCCCGAAACTCCGGCTCGTAGGCATGCAACAAGTAATACAGCCAGGGGCTGCCGATAAGGACCACCTTCACATCCAGGGGAATTGGCTCGGGCTCCAGGGTCACCGTGCTGAAGAGGCGGAACTGCTCTCCGGGCTCTTCGATCTTGATCCGGCGGTTCTTGAGCGTCCGCTTCAGGGTGTCCCATGCCAAGAATTGCTTCAGCAGCTCCAGGGCCTCCAAGACGAGAAACCCCCCATTGGCCTGGTGCAAGGCGCCCGCCCTGGCCATCATGAAATTGGTGTAGAGGGCGCCCATATGCACCTGATGCTCGATCCGCCCTAGTAGGTTCTGGCATGTGGGATGCGACTCCACCACGACCGGCGCGCCCCCATCACGCACCTGTTCGATCAGGACATTGACCCGATACCGGTCAAAGGGATCTCGTCCCGGTTGCATCATTGCCACGAGCTCCGCAGGGCCCGGCGCTCCTTCCTGCCCCCGGCGGAAGAGGTCCACGTTGGCAATCACGTCCTCACGCATCGCCTCGAAGTGCACTTGCACCTCACGGTGATCTGCGTAACGCTCCTTCACATCCTCGATAAGATGATCGACCGCAGAGGTGGCCACCTCCCGGTCGAACGCGTCGAGGCGATTTTTGGCCTCCCGCTCCAGCTCGCGGATTCGTCGAAGCGTCGCGGCCAGGTCTTTCTGGACCTCCTCACTCTTCAGGTTGACCTGCCGCTTGGATTCCTCATCCAGGGCCTCGAAGCCTTCAGGTTTGAGTGGCTTTCCCCTGAGGATCGGGACGATCACGAACCCGCTGGCCGTCTTGACAAGACCGAACCCCAGCGCCTCCGCGCGGCTTTGCAAGCCTTCCAGTTCAGTGCTCGTCTGTTTCTGCAGCTCTTCGAGAATTGTGCGACGATGCTGCTCGTACGCTTCCGACTCGAAGGCCCTCGGAACACCCACCTTGAGCTCGTCCAGAAGCCGCTCGCAATCCGTCTGGAAGATGCGGGCGCGGCCGGGCGGGAGGCGAAGCGCGCGCGGGCACTGGGGGTCGGCGAAGTTGTTCACATAACACCAGTCCGGAGGAGTCGGGAGCGTGGATGCCTCCCGGGCCAGGAGGCGTTTAATCGCGGTGGTCTTGCCTGTCCCTGGCGCACCGAGGACAAACAGATTGAACCCTGCGCCGCGGATGCCGACACCGAAGCCAATGGCCTGAACAGCGCGGCCCTGGGCCACGATCTCTTCCAGGGGTGTCAGCTCATCGGTCGCATCGAAGGGTAGACTCTCGGGCAAGCAGACCTTACGGAGCTGATCGGGTTTCAGCGGAGTGACCATCGTCTCACCATCATGGCTCCTCTATGATGCTCATGCGGGATCTGAAGCTTCCGCGTTCTCTGCCGTCTGCTCGCGTTCCGCCATCAGCTCCTCCCGAAACGACTGCTTGGTCTTTTTCCGATCGTAGCGGACCTTCAGGGGTTCCGCCTTCGTAGGACGATGGGGCGTCCGTCTCTTGGGTAGCTTTCGCTTGATAACCAGCTTCATGGCTTGTCACACAAGGCGTCGCGTGCGGCCGGGGCGATGGTCGCGAACGTTTTCGCACATCGCCCCGGACACAGGATACTTCGCCACTAGAAAGGAACCATCGCCGGCTCGATCAGCAGGTTCTTCATCATCACGACGAGGTTCCGCTCCTCTCCCGCCTGGTCTTTCACATAGTTGTAGAAGACAGCCTCCTTCTCGAACCCCAGCCGCCTGAATGCGCTGAGCGCCGCCGTCTGATTCCCCATGATCTCGGCGACGAGCAGTCCGAGGCCTGCCTTCTTGGCGACACTGATCAGCTCCTCGATCATCAGTGCGCCGAGGCCCTTACCCCGATAGTCTTTATCGATGAGGAGCCGCACCTTTCCAACGTGGCTGGTCCAGCCGAACTTCCGGCGATGCAGGGTGGCATCACCCACGATGTTCCCACCGACCTCAGCCACGAGTGGGAGGACCCTGTCGTAATCGAGATCTCTCGCCCAGGCATCGATCACGTCGCGCATGGTCACATCGTCACGCAAAAAGAGACGATCTTCGCGCGGCACCCTGGAGAAGAAGGTATGGAGCTTGTCTGCATCCTCCTTGACCATCGGGCGAATGGTGACGCCTGTTCCGGTGTGAAGCTGCACCTTCTTTGGATATCCGGCTAACATGGCACACCCTCCTTTCTCATCGCCTTAAACCGCCTCCACGCCAACACCCTTAGCTTGTCGCGACCTCCGGAGGGCCCCGCGCCTTTCTCTCTTCACGCGATCCCATTGCGACCTCCACATGGCGACTCAGAAACTGAAGAAATAGGTCTCGGGACGGTTGGCCGTCGAGATATCCGCCGAGAGCACCAACAGGTCCTGTGGCATATTGTTCCGGTCGCAAGCGAAACCCGGTAAATGCGCCACTCGCTCAAACCCAACCCGTTCGAACGCCTTGACAGCCGCGATCTCGCTGGCGATCAGCTCCACGAACAGGCGTTCAAGCTTGGCGTCCATGGCCAAGAGCATCAGATCCTCGATCAGTAGGCTGCCCACCCCTTTCCTTCGATACTCGGGATCGACGACTACCCGAATCTCGCCCACGTGCTGAAGCCACCCGGACTGCCTCCGGTGCAGGGTGGCGTCGCCTACAATCTTCCCATGCGCCTCAGCCAGGATTGGCAGGACCCGGTTGTAGTCGATCCGCCGGCACCAGTTGGCGATCACGGCCCGATTCGCCACGTCCTCCTTCAACAGCTTCCGGTCCTCCTCTTGGATCCGGCAGAAAAACTCGTGAAGGCGTTCCTCATCGTGATGGGTCATTGGCCAGAGAGTGACCTTGGTCCAATCCTTGAGGCTGACCGTTTTCGGATAAAGTCTAAGCATTGCCGCCCTCCTGTCGCGATATTACCAGCCTATATTTGCATGAGTTGCCCTGGGCTTCCGGCCCATCTGGCCGCCACAAGAACCCCTTGCCGCCTTCCTCAACTCACCGCCTTCTTCATGCGAATCGGTTTGACCACGAGGACCGGGCAGGGGGCATGGCGAACGACGCGCTCGGCCACGCTCCCGATCAGGAGATGAAGCAGCCCAGTCGTCCCGTGAGTGGAGATCACGATGAGATCGACGTGCATCTTGGAGGCGATCCGCTCGATCTCTCGATACGGGGAGCCGGCCCCTACAATGGTCTTGACCTTCACGCCCTTCAGGAGCTTCGACCTGGCCTCTCGTTCCAGCGCTGCCCTCGCCTTTTCCTCCTCACGCTTGATGAACTGCCGCCAGTTCACAAGGATATAGGAGTTCTCATTGAGCCCGGCGGGGGTTGTCTGGGAAAGAACATGCAGAAGTATCATCTCCGCTCCAGAGACCCTGGCCATGGCGGCGGCTCTGCGGAGCGCATACCGGGAGTGCCGCGAGAAATCAGTCGGGCACAGGATCCGCCTCGTTTTGTGCATGTGAACTCCTTCTCAGCGCCTCAGGTGATGTGAGAGTGGGCATGCCTCTGAATCCATCATCGCGTCCGACGGCGGGCCCCCTTGAAAGGAAGGTACTGCGCGAGGGCCAGCTCCACGAGTTTCGAAGGCGTGATATTTCGCTCAGCCGCCTCAGCCAGGAGTTGCGCGATCACCGCGCGTGGAAGCCGCACAGTGAGCCCCACAAGCGGCCTCGCAGGGCCGACATCCGCCATCGCCTCTTCGGCCCGCACCTTTGCCTCGAGCGAGGCCAGGGCCACATCCTCGGCATCGAGGGGCATCTCGGTCTCTGCCGTGAGCTCCGTCGAAGGATCCGCCGTGAGCTCCGTCGAAGCCTGTGCTGAGCGCTGTCGAAGCGGGCCTGTCACTTCGACAGGCTCAGTGCGCAGCCTGAGGCGTGCCGAAGGACCTGTCCTGAGCCCTGCCGAAGGATCTTGCCTGGCCGACCTCGGCCGTTTCTTCGATGGCGCCGACTTTCGCTTCATGCCGTGCCCTCCTGATAGCGGAGGCTCCTTCCACAGGCATAACGCCGAATCAGCCCCTTCCTGGTCTCTTCGGCGAGCAGAAGGAGGGCCGCGAAGACGAGAAGAAACAACCAGAACCTCCCGTCGAAGGCGGCGGTCCCGAAGACCCGGTGGCCGAGCGGATGGTACACGATCAGCCCGAGAATGAAGAGCTCGACAGCCACGCCCCACAGCAGGAGGCGGTTCGTGAAGAGGGGCAAGGAGAAGCTCGACACTCTTGGACTCCGGCACGCGAAAACGTTCGCCACCTGGCAGAGGACGATGGCCGCGAAGGCAACGGTCGTCGCCTGTCTGTAGAGC
>JBGQIR010000036.1:0-11791 GCA_041498535.1 Methylomirabilis sp. (SeqCode) | reverse complement strand
TGGGTACTTCCAGCGGAGCAGCGACATCGATCTTGGCGCCTGTCATGAATCCTCGGTGTGTCTCGTGCGCCGACCGACAGGCGGCCGCGCCGTCCTGCACCAGCGGGACCTGACCTATAGTCTGGTCATCCCGCTGCGCCCCCCCTGGACAGAGTTCTCGATTGCGGAGAGCTATCGCCGAATCAACTCGTGTCTGAAGCTGGGCCTTGAGACACTCGGCTTGGCGGCCACCATCGGGATGGCTCCCGGGCCTGCTGGCCGGGCGCAATCCCCTTTCTGCTTCTCCGCCATCGCGAGGCATGAGGTCTTGGTCGGCGGGAGAAAGGTGATCGGTTCGGCGCAGCGACGATTTCCCTCAGCCCTTCTTCAACAGGGCAGTATCCTGTTGGATTTTGACCCCGCCGAGCTCCTTCTGCTCCTTCGGCCTGAAGGGCGGGCCTCAACAGTAGACTCTCTCGGGATGGTCGGCACGCTGCGAGAGGCCATCGGGCGGTTCCCCGATCGCGTTGAAGTCGAGGCGGCGATCAGAGAGGGGTTTGCCTGTGGGATGGGGGTCGAGTTTGCTGAGGCCACGCTTGAGCAGGAGGAGCGTGAGCTGTCCGAGCAATTGGCTGCCAGTCGCTATACCTCCGAGGACTGGACCTTCCGTCGCTGATGCCGCTCGGCATCAGCCTTGACATGCTCCTTCGGTCTTTGCTACGGTATCCCCAAGATGAGCGGGCGGGCAAGTATCAATTGTGAGGGACTGGGGAGTGGGAGGTGGGTTTCGAAAAACGGAAGGCGATACAGAAAGCGATCACGCTGATCCAGGAGGGACGGTATGACAAGGCCATCGCCGAGTATGAGGCGATACTTGGGGCCGATCCATCCGATTCGTCCCTCTACAATACTCTGGGTGACCTCTACGCCCGCATCGGTTCAGTGTCTGATGCGATCGCCTGTTACCAAAAGCTGGTGGGTGTGTTGAGGTCCGAGGGGTTGCGCTGTCGCGCTATCGCCGTGTACAAAAAGGTCATCAAGCTGGCTCCAGACAACCTCTCCGCCCTGGTTGCGTGCGCCGATCTCTACGCGGAGGAAGGGTTTCGAGCAGAAGCCAAGCATCAGTATCTGTTAGCCGCAGAGCGATCCCTACAACTGGGCCTCGACAAGCAGGCGCGGGACGCATATGAACGCCTGATCCGGCTCGAGCCCGGCGACACGGGTGTGGCGGCCAAGTTGGCATCCCTGCTCGCGAGCGAGGGGAGACAGTCAGAAGCAGCGGACCTTCTCGGTCGACTGGCTCAAGAGGTTCGTGCGCGGGGGCGACTCGACGACGCGAGGCTCTTGTGCAAGCAGACGGTGGAGACTGCCCCGGAGGCGTTCATCGGGTGGTACAGCCTCGGTCGCATCGAGTTCGAGACTGGCCGATTCCAGGAGGCGGAAGACGCTCTGTTGCGGGCGGCGAAGATCGATGTCACCAGTCCTCTCCCGCATCTGCTCCTTGCACAATTGTACGAGCAGCAGATGCAGCCCCACGCCGCCAGGGCGGAATGGCTGGCGCTGCTGCGATGCGATCCGAATCACCAGGAGGCTCACCGCCGACTTGGTCTGCTCTACCTCAACGAAGGCGACACGGAGGCAGCTGTAGGAGAATTCGACGCCGCGGCTCGCAGCCTGGACGAGTCTGGTGAGCTGGAGCGGGCCATCACCCTTCTTGGCGAGTTGGGCCCTGCCGCGGATCATCCCGTGGTTCAGGAGCGGCTCGGAGAACTGCTCTGGCGATCAGAACGATCGACTGAGGCGAAGGCAGCGTTTCGGCGTGCCGCGGAGCTCCATCTGGCTGCAGGCAGAGAACAAGAGCGCCAGCGGACGCTGAGCCGATTCTATGCGCTCTTTCCAGGAGATGCCGATGCGCTGGCGAGATTGCCTACCGGGGCAATTGACGAGAGCAGACGACTGACGCTCGAGCCCGGGGAACGTTCTTCATCGGAGACATTCCAGCTCTCGGGGGAAGCCGAACACGGGGGTCTGACGGTTCTGAACGCTAAAGACGAGTCGGCGGGAGGGGCATCTGCGGCCCTCGCCGTCACTGACTTCTATCTCAAGCATGGGATGGAGGCAGAGGCGCGTGCGCTTCTGCGACGCCTTGTTGCCAGCGAGCCAGGCAATGTGGAAGCCAGTCGTCGGCTTACAGCATTGGAGTCCATGGCGCTGACAGGAGGTGCTGCAGCCGACCCGGAGATCGAGGTGATCCAGTCCGACCAGCTAGGGGGATCGGAGGGATCGGCGATCTTTAGAGCGTTCTTCGAGGAGCTGGAGCTCCATGGGAAATCTGGCGGGAAGGGGACGGGCATCCCCCAAGGCATGGTGGGAGCTGAACAGGGGTTCCTCGGCTCGATGGGCGAACTGGAGGCCGGGCTAGTATCCGGGGACTCGGTCCCTGGATCAGAAGCCCCTCCGAGTATGCAGATGCAGGTGCGCCCCGATGCCACCCAGCCGGCCGACCGATCCCCTGAGATCTGCGCGGCGCACTATCAGTTGGGGATTGCCTACCGCGAGATGGGTCTCCTGGACGATGCGATCGCAGAATTCCGACGATCCGCAGCGGATGAACAGTTGACGCTTCGAGCCTGCAACATGGTCGGGCTCTGCCTGCTGGCCAATGGCGACGCGGAGGCCGCGATCCATGAGCTGGGCAGGGGGCTGTCGATAGTCGGTCGACCTGCTGAGGAATACCATGGCGTCAAGTATGACCTGGCAACAGCCTATCAATCGATCGGGCAGTTGAACATCGCGGGGGCGATCCTCCGCGATGTTCACACAGAGAGCCCCTCCTTCCGCGACGTGGAATCCCGACTCCGCGAGTTCGAGGGACGATTGGCAGAAGGCGCGGGCCTTTCAAGCGGACCAAAAGGAACCGTCGATGCAGCGAAGCAGACGCCGTCGGGATGAGCCGGTGCACGTTGCAAGCGGTCCACAAGGCCAAGGAGCCCTCTTGAACCTGCCGAACAAGCTGACGCTGGCGAGGATCTTCCTTGTTCCCTTCATTATTGTCTTTCTCATCGCCGGAGAGCGGGTTCCCAATTACACCGCGGGGGTCATCTTTCTGGCCGCGGTCCTTACCGACTGGCTGGACGGCCGGATCGCTCGGAGCACCCGGCAGGTTACAACGCTGGGCAAGTTGCTGGACCCGATTGCGGACAAGCTTCTCATCTCGACCGCCCTCATCGCGCTGGTGCAGGTGGGCCGAGCCCCGGCCTGGATGGTGGTCCTCATCGTGGGGCGTGAGCTGGCCCTCACCGGGCTCAGGACGATCGCCGCCTCACAAAGCATCATCATCGATGCGAGCGGCTTCGGAAAGTACAAGATGCTGGCTGAGGTGGCGGCGGTGACCCTTCTGATTCTCGATTGGCCCCCTCGGCTGGGAATCGTCGCTATCCCTTCAGTCGGTCTGCTGTGTCTGTGGGGTGCGATGGGGCTAAGCATCGTGTCCGGCATCGACTATTTCCTCAAGTTCTGGAAAGTCATCGACCTCAACCAATGAACCTTCTATCGTCCGGAGGTTAATGAGCACACGCTTGTGGCTGGTCCCTCTTGCTTACCTCGCAGGCTCCATCCCATTCGGCCTGCTGATGGCCAAGGCATCAAGCGGGGTGGACGTTCGAAGGGTCGGGAGCGGCAACATCGGCGCGACCAATGTCCTGCGAGCAGCCGGAAAGGGGGCGGCTGCCATCACCCTTGCGCTGGATATGCTGAAAGGGTGGGCCCCCGTCGCATTGAGCCAGGCCTTGGGCACGCCGGAGGCGCTCGTCGCCTGCGTCGCACTGGCGACATTTCTGGGTCACCTGTATCCGGTGTATCTTGGCTTTCGCGGGGGGAAAGGGGTTGCCACGTTCTTGGGAGTGATGTGGGCGCTCTCTGCGAAGGTCGCCTTCTTGATCATCGCCATCTGGCTATTCATCGCCGCCCTCTTTCGCTATTCGTCTCTCGCGGCCGTTGTCGCCTCCGCGGCGTCGCCCCTGCTCATCTGGCTCGTTGACGGCCGACCTCTGTACGTTATACTCGCACTTATCCTTTTTGCTTTCATCCTCATCCGGCATCGGGAAAACTTGCTGCGCCTTCGAGCGGGGGAAGAGGGCAAGATCGGGCAGAGGGTGCAGGGGGGCCGCGCGGATCTGCCCCGGCGTGATCGGCTCGCCTCGTAGGGAGGGGGATATGGCCCTCATTGTTCAGAAGTACGGCGGCACTTCGGTAGGTGACGTTGAGCGAATCAAGCGGGTGGCCCGGCGAGTGGTACAGGCGAAAGCCGAGGGGCATGACCTGGTCGTGGTGGTCTCCGCCATGGCGGGAGAGACTGACCGCCTGTTGGGCCTTGCTGCGCAGGTGTTCGATGCGCCGGATGAACGGGAGCTGGACGTCATCGTGGCCACGGGGGAACAGATCTCGATCGGCCTCCTTTCGCTGGCCATCCAGCAACAGGGGTGCAGAGCCCGTTCATTCACCGGCAGCCAGGTGAGGATCCAGACCGACGCCGCCCATACCAAGGCGAAGATTGTGAGTGTCGAGGCCGACCGGGTGCGACTTGCCCTCCGTGAAGGAGCCATCGCCATCGTCGCCGGGTTCCAAGGGGTGACGGCTGAGGACGAAGTGACCACCCTCGGTCGTGGCGGGTCGGACCTCACAGCGGTGGCGATAGCGGCGGCGCTGAAGGCTGACGTGTGTGAGATCTACACCGACGTGGACGGGGTCTACACCGCCGACCCGAACGTCGTCCCGGAGGCGAGGAAGCTTGCAAAGGTCTCCTACGAGGAGATGCTCGAGATGGCCAGCCTGGGGACGAAGATACTTCAGGCCCGGGCGGTGGAGTACGCCAAGAACTACGCGGTGCCAATTCACGTCCGTTCCAGCTTCAATGCGACCCGGGGAACCCTGGTCGTCCAGGAGGATGCGGAGATGGAGAAGGTGGTGGTCTCGGGGATCGCCTACAATAAGCACGAGGCGAAGATCACCGTCCTCCGCGTGGCGGACCGGCCGGGGATCGCCGCCAAGCTCTTCGGCCGAGTCGCGGAGGCCAACATCGTGGTGGACATGATCGTTCAGAACATCAGCCAGGAGGGGACCACCGATATTTCCTTCACGGTGCCGACGCCCGACTACCCCAAGGCGATGCAAATCGTTTCCGGGATGGCTGAGGAGATCGGCGCCCAGCAGGTGGTGGGGGACGACAAGATCGCGAAGGTCTCCATCGTGGGGGTTGGGATGCGCACCCACTCGGGGGTAGCCGCCAGGATGTTCGAGGCCCTGGGCCGCGAGAATATCAATATCATGATGATCAGCACCTCCGAGATCAAGGTCTCCTGTGTGATCGATTCCAAATATGCAGAGCTGGCCGTTCGGGTCCTGCACGACGCCTTTGGCCTAGCCGACAACAGCATGGTCAAGGAGCCTTTGTGAGGGAGGTTTACACGAGGCGCGAAGCAATCGTCGCCAGCCTCCTCGGCCTGGCCATCGCTGCGATCGTGTGGGGTCCAGTCCTCCTTCGTCCTTTCGGCTACACCCCTGCCGTCGATCTTCGAACCCTCCGTCTCCCTGAGAACCCGTCTCGCGCGCCGGCCCGGCTGCCCACGCCGCCGGCGAGGATCGCGAAGGGGAAGCCGATCAGTTCGGTGGACATCAATCAGGCGGATGTCACCGCGCTTCAGACGCTTCCCGGCATCGGGCCGACACTGGCCAATCGGATCGTCATGCACCGGAAGGCATACGGCCCGTTCCGAGAAGTTGACGCGCTCATGGAAGTCGATGGGATCGGCCCGAAGCGATTTGAAAAGCTCAAGTCTTGGATCGAGGTGCACTGAGCGATGAGCTATCGTGTTCAACTGGAGATGTTCGAGGGGCCCCTCGACCTCCTTCTCTACCTGATCCAGGTCAATGAGATCGACATCTACGACATCCCGATCGCAAAGATCACGGAGGAATACCTGGGATGCCTGGCCAGGATGCAGGAGCTCGACCTGGAGGTTGCCGGAGAGTTCCTGGTGATCGCTGCCACGTTGATCCATATCAAGTCGACGATGCTCCTCCCGGCGGAGGAGAGCGAAGGAGCGGAGGCGCCCGAGGAGGACCCGCGAAAGGAACTCGTGGAACGGCTCTTGGAATACAGGCGGTTCAAAGAGGCGTCGATGACGTTGGAGCACTTGGAGTCACACCAGCAGCTCCATTTCAACAGGCCCGCCGATCCGGGGTCCCCCGTCGCCGACGGTCCGCTGGAGGTCAGCCTCTCTGAACTGCTTCGCGCATTCTCGGCCGTCATGGAGCGGGCGATGAAGGCGGCGGTCCTCGAAATCACCCCTGAGACGATCAACGTGGGCGAGCGGATGGTGGCGGTGCTGGATCGGCTGACGACGGAGAGCCCGCTTCCGTTCATCGCCCTTTTCGATGGGGCGCGGACACGCTCGCTGTTGATCGCCACCTTCCTCGGACTCCTGGAACTCCTGCGTCGGGGCTTGGTCCGGGCCAGGCAATCGGACCCGAATGGCGAGATCACAGTCTATCGCACCATGGAAGCAGCGGAAGGTAACGATGGACCAGCTGTCTGATCCCAATCCTCTCGCGATCCTCGAGGCCTTGCTATTTGTCTCCGAAGCCCCGGTGACCCTGGAGCGGTTCGCAGAGGTGCTCGAAGGGTGCTCGAAGGGGGAGATCACCAAGCTCCTCGCGGACTTGCAGGAGAGATGCCGGCAGGAGGATCGCGGGGTTCTCCCCATAGAAGTCGCTGGTGGGTACCGCCTTGTGACAAAGCCGGAGCTGGCGCCCTGGGTCCAGCGTTTCCGTGGGACCAAGGCAGCCAAGCTCTCAAAGGCCGCACTGGAGACGCTCGCAATCATCGCGTATAAGCAGCCGATGACCAAGCCAGAGATCGAAGCTATCCGCGGGGTGATGACTGATGGGGTTCTGAAAACGCTGGTGGAGCGGGACCTGATCCGGATTCTTGGACGAAAGCCCGAGGTGGGCCGGCCGATCCTCTACGGGACCAGTCGTGACTTCCTGGAGTACTTCGGGTTCAAAGACCTCTCGGAGCTGCCCACCCTCAAGGAGATCGAGGCGCTGGCCCCGAACGTGGCCGAGAAGGAGGCACCTCAAGGTGAAGTCGAGGTCGATGAAACGAGCAACGCCAAATGAATCGACCGATGTCAGGGAGGAACGGCTCCAACGGTATCTGGCGCGCGCGGGGCTGGGCTCCCGCAGGAGCTGCGAGGCGCTGATCGTGGAGGGGAGGGTTCGCGTCAATGGTCGGGTCGCGCTGAGGCTGGGGACAAAGGTCTCACCCGGACTCGATGAGGTGACGTGCGATGGCAAGAGGGTCGCTCCATCGAAGAGTCATGTCTATCTCCTTTTGCACAAACCGGTGGGCATCCTCACCTCGCTGTCCGATCCTCGCGGGCGGCCCGTCGTCTCTGACCTTCTCCCGAAGCGGGGGTTGCCCAGGCTCTTTCCGGTTGGACGTCTGGATTATCACACGGAGGGGCTCCTGCTTCTGACAAATGATGGGGCGCTCGCGCACGCCCTGATGCACCCCAGCTTCGAGGTCGAAAAGGAGTATCTTGCCAAGGTGCGGGGATGCCCCACGCCGGCCGACCTGACCAGATTAAAGGCGGGGGTGATCTCGGAGGGAGATCGGCTGCGGGCCGTTGATGCCGCGATCGTGACTCCCGGGGTCGGGTCCGCGTGGCTGAAACTTGTCGTACGGGAGGGGCGGTATCACGAGATCCGACGGATGTGCGACGTGATCGGACACCCGGTCCTACAGTTGAAAAGGGTCCGCCTGGGCCCGATCGTCCTGGGCAAGCTGGCGAAAGGGGCCTGGCGCCGACTCTCCCCGCGGGAGCTTACCAACCTCCGTCGTGTGGCGCGGCCAAAAAGTCCTTGATTGAGCTGCAGCGGCTTCGATATAGTACGGCCACCCTGTGAGTCCAGGAGAGGCTGATGAAGATTCCGAGATTGCGGCGCAAGATCGATCAGATCGATTCACAGATCCTCTCGCTGCTGAGCGAACGCGCCGAATTGGTCGTCGAGGTAGGGAAGGAAAAGGCGAAGGCGAAGATGGATCTCCACGTCCCACAGCGCGAGGAGGAGATCTTCACCCGTCTGATTCGGGAGCACAAGGGTCGCTTCCCGCGCCACGCCATCAGGCCCGTGTTCCGTGAGATCATCTCCGCGTGTCGCTCCCTGGAAGGTCCACTGACCTTGGCCTACCTCGGCCCGGAGGGAACGTTCACCCATCTGGCCTGCATGCGCCGGTTTGGGGTGTCCGCCCATGTCGTCCCGGTCCACACCATTGGAGACGTCTTCGCCGAGGTGGAGAAAGGGAATGTCGAGTACGGGGTGGTGCCGATCGAGAACTCCAGTGAAGGCGTGGTCAGCCACACCCTGGATATGTTCGTCGAATCAGACCTGAAGATCTGCGGCGAGATCCTCTTGGAGGTGTCACACAGTCTGCTGTCCAAATCGGGCGATCTGAGGAAGGTGAAAAAAATCTACTCACACCCGCACGCGTTCGCCCAGTCGCGGAAGTGGCTCGAGGTGAATCTCCCCCGCGCCCCGCTCTTTGAGGCGTCGAGCACTGCGGCCGCGGCCCAGTTGGCTGCCAAGAAACCGGCTGCGGCGGCCATCGCGAGCGAGCTGGCGGCCAGCCTCTACAACCTTAAAGTGATTTCTAGGAAAATCGAAGATACTCCCCATAATTTCACGAGGTTTTTGATTATAGGTCACAAGCCATCAGCGCCCACCAACCGCGACAAGACATCGCTGATGTTCTCGATCAAGGATCGGGTTGGGGCGCTGTATCGAATCCTTGAGCCGTTTGCGAAGTATCAGATCAACCTGACCAAGATCGAATCACGCCCATCCAAGACCAAAGCCTGGGAGTATATCTTCTACCTGGACATCGAGGGCAACGTCGCCGACGAACCGGTCAAGGCGGCACTATCCCTTCTCCAGGAGGAGTGCCTTTTCCTCAAGGTCCTCGGCTCGTACCCCAGGGGCAGCACGATCGGAGCATAGAAGGATTGGTAGCGCGATGGCAAAGTCGTTAGAGGAGCTGGCTTCCCCATTTCTCAAGGGGCTCATTCCTTATTCGCCGGGCAAGCCTGTGGAGGAGGTGGAGCGGGAACTGGGGATCAGAGGGGCGATCAAGCTGGCCTCCAACGAGAACCCCTTGGGCCCGTCGCCGCTGGCGCTGCGCGCCCTGCGGGAGGCGCTTCCGGAAAGCCACCGGTATCCCGATGGCGGTGGCTATTACCTGAAGCGGGGGCTGGCCGACCGCCTCGGTGTGACACCGGATCATCTGATCCTGGGCAACGGCTGTAACGAGGTCATGGACCTGATGGCCCGCTGCTTTCTCCTGCCGGGAGATGAGGTGGTCATTGCCGATCCGGCCTTTGTGATCTACGGGATGCTCGCCCATTTGCAGGGGTGCAACAAGGTGCTCGTGCCGTTGAAGGCCTGGACCCACGACCTCGAGGCGATGGCGAAGGCCGTGACCCCGAGGACGAAGATGATCTTTGTCGGGAATCCGAACAATCCTACCGGCACGGCCGTCATGCCCGCGGAGATCGCAACCTTCATGAACGCGATTCCCGAAGAGGTCATCGTGGTCATCGACGAGGCCTACATCGAGTATGTCCCGCCCGAGCTGGTCCCGGATTCATTGTCCTACGTCCGGCAGGGGCGTTGGGTGATCGTCCTGCGGACCTTCTCCAAGATCTACGGCTTGGCAGGGCTGAGGATCGGCTATGGTATCGCCCCGCCCTCGATGGTTGAACTGTTGAACCTGGTGCGGGCGCCCTTTAACGTCAACGCCCTTGCGCAACGAGCAGCGCTGGCGGCGCTCGATGACCAGCACCACGTCGCCAGCAGCCGAAAGGTCAATGAACTGGGAAAGGGCTACCTTTCCGCCGAGCTAGCTCGATTGGGGCTTCAATCTCCCCCCTCCGCAGCCAATTTCCTCCTCGTCGATCTGAAGCGTGACGGGCACGCGGTGGCCGAGGCACTGCTCAGGATGGGGGTCATCGTTCGTCCTCTGGGCGGCCCGTATCTCACAACCCACATTCGGGTGAGCATCGGGACGCCACCGGAGAACGAACGGTTCATCCAGGCGCTCAAAGCCGTGCTCCAGTCGGAGCGTGATCTCCGCTCATATTAATCCAAACGCATCAAGTAAGGTGTCATCGCTTAGAAAGTCTCCCGTCACGCATGCTGTCACCCTGAGCGGAGCGAAGGGTCTCCGAGATTCTTCGCGTCGCTCAGAATGACAGGGAGAGGCAACGGGCTTTCATGCGCTTGGGCGTGCCGCGGTCTCATGGGGTATTGCTACGAAAGTCTGGGATCATTGCGAGGGAGCGAGGGAGCCGAAGCCCAAAGCGAAGCGAAGGGGACCGAAGCAATCTGAAAGATGCAACGCGAATTTCGATCCAGAGCCAAGAAGATAGACTGCAACGACCCGCAGCGTTTAGGGAATTAGACCGTTCTGTCTAATTCTAGTCAGGCCTGAGGGTAGGGAACCATGAAGCGCTATTACATCCCTCTCCCGTGGCTTATTCTGTTTCCCTACAGGCTGCTTAGGGGAATCTGGCAGTTGATCCAGTTAGATCGGACAACGCTCTCTAGGCGAGATCGAAGCGTCCTTCGCTGGCTATCTTTTCCAGATCATCCCATTAGACCTCAGGATCGACAGGTCAAAAACTTCAGGGAGCTTGAGCACGCTATTAACGCAGGGCAGCTTGTTACGTTTAGCTATTCGAATAGTAGCAAGGAAGAAAGTCATCGAGAGGTTGTTCCTAAAAGATTGTTTAGGCGCAAAGAGGTCGTCTATTGCCAAGCCTTTGACACCTTTCACGAGGAATACAGGGCTTTCAGACTAGAAAGAATGAGCGACTTGAAGATTAGCGTGGACAAAACAATCGACTTCCATTCTCATTAGACCTAACTCTGCGCTTCAGCCGATCGCTTACAGCGACGGCTGAGCTTAAGCGTTAGGTCGGTGCGCAATGGTGGTGGGGGGCATTGGGCCGAAAGGGGGTCATCGTTCGTCCGCTGGGAGGCTGCCTGCCGACTCACATCCGGGTGAGCATCGGGACCCAGCCGGAGGATGAGCGATTCATCGAGGCACTCAGGGCTGAATGCTGCCGGATGATGGGTAGCCACATGAGGTTCCTGCGAAGTTGTGGTACAATCTTCCCATGAAGCCTGATGCCACAAAACTGCTGCTACTATGGGCAAACGTGATGTTAGATATTAACCAAAGGAGCTAATAGGGAACGATGATCATCGTCTTGAAGCCACACGCCACCGAGGCCGAGATCGCGCAGATCATCAAGACGATCGAAAGTTTCGGCCTGGCCGCCCATATTTCGAAAGGGACGGAGCGGACCATCATCGGCGCCATCGGGGACGAGCGGGTCCTCCAGGAGAGGCCACTGGAGGCGTTCCCCTTTGTGGAGAAAGTCCTGCCGATCTTGAAGCCGTACAAGCTGGCCAGCCGCGAGTTCAAGCCCGAGGGTTCTGCGGTGGATGTTGACGGGGTGATTGTTGGTGGCCAGCGCGTGGTGGTGATGGCCGGGCCGTGCGCGGTCGAGGGGCGCGAGATCCTGCTGGAGACCGCCAGGTTTGTCAAGGCCGCCGGGGGGCATATTCTGCGGGGAGGGGCCTATAAGCCTCGGACCTCGCCCTACGCCTTTCAGGGGCTTGGTGAGGAAGGGCTGAAGTATCTGGCGGAGGCGAGGCAGGAGACGGGGCTGCCGATTGTGACTGAATT
>JBGQIR010000035.1:0-11901 GCA_041498535.1 Methylomirabilis sp. (SeqCode) | reverse complement strand
CTTCGACCGGATCATCCAGGCGGGCGGCTTTATCACCGCGCCGACGGGTTCGGCGCCCGACGCGAACGCGATCCTGGTCCCGAAAGAGAGCGTGGATCTCGCGTTTGACGCCGCAGCCTGCATCGGCTGCGGCGCCTGCGTCGCGGCGTGCCCAAACGCCTCAGCGATGCTGTTCACGGCCGCGAAGGTGTCGCACCTCGGCCTCCTCCCGCAGGGGCAGCCCGAGCGCTCCGAACGCGTGCGCACCATGGTGGCCGCGATGGAGGAGGAAATGTTCGGGAACTGCACGAACATCGGCGAGTGCGCGGCGGTCTGCCCCAAAGAGGTCAGCCTCTACTTCATCTCGCGGATGAATCGCGACCTCATCACGGCGAGCCTCAAAGGCCGGAAAGTGGCGCGGCAGGCCGCCGGGATCTGAGGGAAGCAACGTGGGGTAGGGGGCGCTCACCCTGTTGCGCGTGGTTCTACAGAACCCGCGCCACTATCGATCACGACGGCGGTACCGTAGGGTGGTGAGATGTGCGCTCCGCTCAGGAAGCCGTTACGTAGAGACCGAGAGGGATGTGAGGGATGAAGATACATGAGTTTCAGGCGAAGGCAATCCTCGCCGGGTATGGGGTGCCCGTCCCGAGGGGAGAGGTGGCTGTCACGGCTGTCGAAGCGCGGAATGCGGCCGAGCGACTTGGAGGGCCCGTGGTGGTCAAGGCCCAGATTACGCAGGCGGTCGTGGCAAGGCCGGTGGGGTCGTGTTGGCATCTTCCCCGGGCGAAGCAGAGACCGCGGCGGAGCGGCTCATTGGCTCCCGACTCGTCACGCATCAGACCGGCCCCGAAGGGAGCGTGGTGAAGCGGATCCTGGTGGAGGAGCGAACATCCGTTGCCCGCGAGCTGTATGCCGGGATCGTCCTCGATCGCAAGGCCGCGATGCCCGTGATCATGGCGAGCCGAGCGGGCGGAATGGAAATCGAAGAGGTGGCGGCGAAGCATCCTGAAAAGATCATCAAGGTTGCGGTGGACCCCGCCACTCAGCTTCAGGCCTTCCATACACGCCAGCTCGTCTTCGGGTTAGAGCTGCCGCAACCTCTCCAGAGCGCCGGTGTTGAGCTCTTCCGAGGCCTCTATCGCGCCTTTCAGGAAAAGGACTGTTCGCTCGTCGAGGTCAACCCCCTGGTGATCACCGCCGACAACCGGCTTTTGGCCTTGGATGCCAAGCTCACGTTCGATGACAATGCCCTCTTTCGCCACCCCGATGTGCAGGCCTTGCGAGATCTTGACGAGGAGTCTCCTCTCGAGGTCGAGGCCTCCAAGTTCGGGCTGAGCTACATCAAACTCGATGGCACGGTGGGATGCATGGTCAATGGGGCCGGTTTAGCGATGGCCACGATGGATATCGTGAAGCTCGCCGGCGGTGAGCCCGCGAACTTTCTGGATGTGGGCGGCGGCGCCAGCGCCGAGCAGATCGAACATGCTTTTCGCATCCTGACCTCAGACGGCTCGGTCAAAGCGGTCCTCATCAACATCTTCGGGGGAATCCTACGGTGTGACCGACTGGCAGAGGGTGTCATCCATGCTGTTCGGTCGCTGCAGGTCACATTGCCCATCGTCATCCGGATGGAAGGGACCAATGTCGACCAGGGAAAGCGGATGCTTCGGGAGGCTGGCCTGAATTTCATCACCGCAGACGGAATGCAGGAGGCGGCGGAGAAGGCAGTGAAGGCCTCCTGCCGGAGCAAAATTCACGGTTGACGGTTCACAGTTGACAAGAAGCGGGATTTCATTTGTTCTGTCCGTGAACCCTGAACTGCGAACCGTGAACGCTTTTGAGGGATTATGAGCATTCTTGTGGATAAGAAAACGCGGCTGGTGGTCCAGGGAATCACAGGCAAGGAGGGGACGTTTCATACTCTGGCCTGTCGTGACTATGGGACCGCGGTGGTCGCTGGTGTCACCCCCGGGAAGGGTGGGAAGCGCCACGAGGGGATTCCGGTCTTCGACACCGTGCGTGAGGCAGTGGCGAAGGAGAGGGCTAACACCGCAATGATATTCGTCCCGCCCGCCTTCGCCGCCGATGCCATTCTGGAGGCGATCGAGGCGGCCGTCCCCCTGGTGGTGTGCATTACCGAGGGGATCCCGACCCTGGACATGGTGCGGGTCGCCCGTTTCCTCGGAGGTTCCGGAACCCGCCTGATTGGCCCGAACTGCCCGGGGATCATCTCACCGGGAAAGGCCAAGGTCGGGATTATGCCCGGACATATCCACAAGCGGGGCAAGATCGGCGTGGTTTCAAGGAGCGGGACGCTGACGTATGAGGCGGTGGGTCAGCTTACCCGTTTGGGCCTTGGCCAGTCCACCTGTGTGGGGATCGGTGGGGATCCGGTCATCGGCACCAGTTTCGTAGATTGTCTAGGGCTGTTCGAAGACGACCCGGGAACCCAGGCGATCCTCATGATCGGCGAGATCGGGGGAACCGCCGAGGAGGAAGCCGCAGCGTTCGTCAAGCGTCATGTTTCCAAGCCCGTGATCGGCTACATCGCAGGCTTAACAGCGCCGCCAGGCCGAAGGATGGGCCATGCGGGAGCGATCATCTCGGGCGGGAAGGGGACGGCGGCAGAAAAGATCACAGCCATGCGGCGGGCCGGCATCGCAGTCGTGAAGAGCCCGGCGGGGATGGGGGCCGCCGTCATGAAGGCTCTCAGGGGATAGCCTGACACATGTTGGGCCATAGACCATCCGCCTTGAGCGGGTGGTTTTCTTTTTTTGGCTCCGGGAGGGAGTAATGGAACAGACCTTGGTAATCGTGAAGCCAGATGCTGTGGCCAGGGGTCTCATAGGCGAGGTCATTCGGCGATTTGAGGGTGAAGGGGTCGTTATCTGTGGGCTCAAGATGGTGGTGCTGGAGCAGCGAGAGGCCGAGGGCTTCTATCATGTGCACCGGGGTCGGCCATTCTTTGACAGCCTCACGCGTTTTATGGCATCTGGCCCCTGTGTCGTGATGGTGCTTGAGGGGGAAGGGGCGATCCAGCGCGTCCGGCAACTCATGGGGGCCACCGATCCACTCAACGCCGCGGAGGGGACGCTGCGGCGAGCTTTTGCGACCAGCATCGAGAAAAACGTTATTCATGGCTCCGATTCGCCGGAATCGGCGGCCTTTGAAATCCCATTTTTCTTCAGTCGTCTGGAGCTCCTTTCCGCGGGCGGGAGGGGGGCATCGGCTTCGCCCTGAGCCCGGCTTGACGGCCGTTTCGTCGAGGAAATTCCTTGACTTCGAGGGATCGCCTCTGTATAATCCCCCAGCTTTAATGGAGTTTTCAGATGCTGGTGGAGCGGTCACGGATCCCCCCGGAGGGGCTCGATCTTCAGATTCATGAAGAGCCCCATTGGGAGGGTGTCGATGGGCTGTGGATTGCACTTGCCCCGGTTGAAGCTTCGTTCCATCTGGAACGGAAGAGCGATGGCATTCTCGCGACGGGAGCTTTCACGACAACAGTTGTCGTTCCGTGCAGCCGATGCTCAGAACCGGTTTCTGTTCCAGTATCCGATCAATTTGTGGTCATGTACCTTGGAGCCCAGGACCGCTTTCGGGGCGAGGAAGTTGAGCTAACCGCTGGGGAGATGGATGTGGATGTTCTGAGAGACGATCGCCTCGATCTATCCGCGCTTTTGCGCGAGAATGTCCTACTGAACCTGCCGCTTCAGCCCCTCTGTCGGGCTGAGTGCCATGGCCTTTGTCCACGATGCGGCGTTAACCTAAACGAAACGTCCTGCCAGTGCCGGGCCCAGGAGCCCAATCCAAGGCTTCGCCCCCTTCAGCATCTGCTCTAGCCTGCGGATGTCCAGGAGAATCAAGGATGCCACTTCCGAAACGTCGACACAGCAATGCCCGAACGAGAAAACGACGCTCCCACGACGCCCTCTCCATCCCTTCGCTTGTTGAGTGTCCCAACTGTCATGAGCGAAAGCTTCCGCATCGCGCCTGCCCGGCCTGCGGGTACTATCGCGGCCGGGAGGTCGTAAAGCGGGAGGAGACCGAGTAGTTCCCCGCGCTCCCGGTGGGCAGATAGGTATGGGGACCCGTGTAGCCCTTGACGCAATGGGCGGCGACCGAGGCGCGGTGGTCAATGTTGAGGGAGCGGTGGCGGCTGCCAGAGAACTGGGCCTTTCTGTCGTCCTGGTCGGGAACGAAGAAGAGCTCAGAGGGACGCTTCAGCATCACTCAACCAGCGGCCTCTCCATCTCTGTTTGCCATGCCCCTGAAACGGTCGGGATGCATGAGTCGCCATCCAGCGCCCTGCGTAAGAAGAAGCAGTCCTCCATCCGGGTCGGCTTGGAGCTGGTCAAGAGGGGAGAGGCCGACGCCTTCGTGAGCGCTGGCAATACGGGGGCAGTCATGGCTACCGCCCATCTCACCCTTGGCCCGCTTCCTGGAGTTGAGCGCCCCGCCATTGCTCTCATTGTTCCGACGCTGCGGGGTCATTCGATTCTGCTGGATGTCGGCGCCAACCCTGATTGCAAGGCGCGGCATCTCCTGCAATTTGCGATCATGGGAGATATCTACGCGCGTCAGGTCATGGGGAAGACGTCCCCGACCGTTGGATTGCTCAGTATCGGAGAGGAGGAGAGCAAGGGGAATGAGCTGACTCGAGAGGCCTTCAAGGCGCTGGAAGAGGAGCCGACCCTCAACTTCATCGGAAATGTCGAAGGACGTGAGGTCTTTAGCGGGACAGCCGATATTATCGTCTGCGATGGTTTCACCGGCAATATCGCCTTAAAGATCAGCGAAAGCGCCGCGGAGTTCTTCACGGTCTTGCTCAAAGAGGAGCTGGCGAAGGGGCTGATTGGGAAGGTGAGTGCCGTGCTGGCGCGTGGCGCGTTTTGCCGCTTCAAGAAGCGGGTGGACTACACGGAGTACGGTGGTGCGCCCTTGCTGGGCGTCCGAGGGGTGTGTATCATCAGCCACGGTCGCTCCACGGCAAAGGCGATCAAGAATGCCATTCGAGTAGCGGCTGAATGCGTGGAGAACAAGGTGGTCGATCATATCAGCGAAGGGATCGCCGTCAGTTAGTGCCGTTCCAACGTGTTGCGGCTAATCGCTGACAGGAGTTCTGCAAAGAGCTGTCGCTGTTCCTAGCCTCATCATTTTGGCGTAAGTTGTTGGAACGGCATTAAGTAGAGGGGGGAATGTGATGTACGGCAGCAGGATTGCGGGCACGGGTGTCTCGGTTTCGGACCGGGTTTTCACCAATGCCGACCTGGAACGGATCGTCAGCACCAGCGATGAGTGGATCGTCACCCGAACCGGTATCTCCGAGCGGCGAATCGCCTCCGATAGCCAAGCCACTTCGGATCTGGCCGAGCGGGCGGCTGCACGCGCGCTTGAAGCGGCCGCCGTAGACCCGATTGATGTGGAGCTGATCGTCGTGAGCACGGTGACCCCGGACACATTTTTTCCCTCCACCGGATGCATCCTGCAGGACCGGCTCGGCGCGTCACACGCGGCGGCCTTCGATTTGTCGGCTGCCTGCTCCGGCTTCATCTACGGTTTATCCGTGGCCGACGCCTACCTTCGAGCCGGTCTCATGCGGAACATCCTGGTCATAGGCGCGGAGACCCTTTCCAAGGTGGTTGACTGGAGCGACCGAGGCACCTGCGTCCTCTTCGCGGATGGTGCAGGAGCGGCGTTGGTGCAGCGGACAACAGGGGACTCCCGGATCCTCTCCACCCATCTGTACGCCGACGGGTCGAAGGGGAAACAGCTCATTATCCCGGGAGGGGGATCGCGCCACCCGGTTTCCCAGAAGGTCCTCGACGAGAATCTGGTGAAGATCAAGATGGCCAACGGGAACGAGGTGTTCAAGGTGGCGGTCAGGTCAATGGAGGATGCCGCCTTGGCGGCGCTGAAGGCGAACGGCGCAGAGGTCAGTGACATCGACCTCTTTGTTCCCCACCAAGCCAATGCCCGGATCATCAATGCGGTCGCCCAACGGCTAGGCGTGCCGAAGGAGCGGATCGTCGTGAATATCGACCGCTTCGGGAACACCTCCGCAGCATCGATTCCCATCGCCCTGGATGAAGCGGTCAGGGCGGGCCGGCTCAAGCCAGGCGATCTGCTCCTGCTGGCTGCTTTCGGGGGCGGTCTCACCTGGGGCTCTGCCCTGATCCGATGGTGAGCGTGATTCAGAGCACCAGGTAATGAACAGGATCGCGCTTGTCTTTCCCGGCCAGGGCTCGCAACAGGTTGGAATGGGGCGGGATTTCTGGGAGCAGGTCCCTGAAGCCCGTTCGGTGTTCGAGGAGAGCAGTCACTTTCTAAAGTTCGACTTAGCTCGTCTCTGTTTCGAGGGGCCAGAGGACGCACTGACGCTGACGGCAAATGCCCAGCCCGCCATCCTGGCGGTCAGCGTGGCCGCCTTTGCCGCGTTCCAGCGAGAGGGGCTTCGGTTCGACTACGTGGCCGGCCACTCGCTTGGAGAGTACTCGGCGCTCGTGGCAGCCGGGAGCCTTCGTTTCGAGGATGCAATCCGCACTGTCAGAAAGAGGGGCGAGTTCATGCAGGAGGCAGTCCCGCCAGGCGCCGGGGCGATGGCCGCACTGCTAGGTCTGGACCAGGAGAGCGTCCGTGCGGTGTGTGGGGAAGCCGGTGCAACTGGGGTCGTGGAGGTGGCCAATATCAATGCCCCCGGTCAAGTCGTGATTGCCGGGGAGACGGAGGCGGTCGAGCGGGCTATTCGCTTGGCCAGAGAACGGGGGGCAAAACGCGCCGTCCGTCTGCAGGTGAGTGCGCCCTTTCACTGCTCCTTGATGCGGCCGGCAGGCGAGCGCTTGGCTGCGGTGCTGCGTACGATCCCCATGGCTGACCCGTCGGTTCCGCTGGTCAACAATGCCGATGCCGAGCTCCTGACGAAGGGCGGAGAGATCGCGGGCAGCCTTGTGCGGCAGGTCTCAAGCCCGGTCCGGTGGGAGGAGGTAGTACAAAGGCTGGTGAAAGAGGGCGTCGCCCTCTTCCTGGAGCTGGGTCCGGGAAGGGTTCTGACCGGCCTGATCAAACGGATCGCCAAAGAGGCTATTGCACTTCACGCAGAGGATCTGGCCTCCCTGCAGGGTGCCCTGAATCAGGTGAAAGCACTTGCCTGATGGTGACAGCGGGCCGTCACGAAGGAAAAGTGGCTGTCGTTACCGGCGGCTCGAAGGGGATCGGGCGAGCAATCGCCCTGACGCTTTCGGCAGAAGGCGCGAAGGTGGTGATCTGCTCCAGGCACTTGGAAGCAGCCCAGCAGGTGGTGTCCGAGATCCTGGCGAGAGGGGCCGAGGGGGCGGCCATTCAGGCCGACATGGCGCGGCGGTCAGACGCTGAGGCGCTGATCCAGGAAAGCGTCGAACGTTTTGGGCGTCTTGACATGTTGGTCAATAACGCCGCCATCACGAAGGACGGATTGGTTGTCCGGATGAAGGAAGAGGACTGGGATGCCGTCCTGGATGTGAATCTGAAGGGGGCGTTCTTCACCACCCGCGCGGCGCTTCGACCGATGCTCAGGCAGCGGAGCGGCAGGATCGTGAATATCAGTTCGGTCGTCGGGATCATGGGCAATCCCGGACAAGCAAATTACGTCGCGGCAAAGGCGGGTCTGATCGGTTTCACCAAGGCCGTAGCGAAGGAGGTCGCGTCTCGGGAGATTACGGTGAATGCCGTGGCTCCCGGGTTCATCGAGACCGACATGACTCATGGCCTGTCCGAGGATCTGAAAGCGGGATACCTGAAGCAGATCCCCGTGGGCCGATTCGGTGATCCGATGGAGGTGGCCGCCCTGGTTTCGTTCCTTGCTTCAGGGGCTGCGAGCTATATTACGGGTCAGGTGATTAACGTCGATGGCGGGTTGCGAATGTAATTCATGGCGCGGCACCGAGGCCGTAGGGAGGGTTGGCTGATGGCTGGTGTACCGGGGCTTGAAGAGAAGGTGAAAAAGATCATCGTAGATCAGTTGGGCGTCGATGTCGCAGAGGTGACGTCCGAGGCCTCCTTCATCGAGGATCTGGGCGCCGACTCTCTTGACACGGTGGAGTTGGTTATGGCCCTGGAAGAGGAGTTCGGGCTCGAGATCCCTGACGACGAAGCCGAGAAGATCGCCACTGTCAAGGATGCCGTGGAGTATATCAAGGCGCATTCCGCGTGATGGGTCCGGCCCGCCCCCATGGGCCATCCTCTGCGAGAGGACGAGAGGCAATGAGGCGAGTGGTCGTGACAGGCCTGGGTGCGATAGCGCCCAACGGGATCGGCACCGAAACCTTTTGGGAGAATCTGGTGAATGGGGTCTCAGGTGTCGACCGTATCACTCGATTCGATCCCAGTCACCACGATACGAAGATCGCCGGTGAGATAAAAGGGTTCGACCCGCTCCACTACATGGAGAAGAAGGAGGTCAAGAAGATGGACCTCTTTATCCACTATGCCCTGGCCGGCGCGATTTTGGCGGTCGATGATGCCCGCCTGATGTTCGATCAAGTCGAGCGAAGCCGCGTCGGAGTGCTCATCGGTACCGGGATGGGCGGGATTCCGGCCCTCGAAGAGTCGCATAACACCCTACTGGAGAAAGGCCCTGGCCGGATCAGTCCATTCTTCATCCCCTCCATTATCACGAATCTGGCCTCTGGGCAGATCGCGATGCGCTTCGGGATCCGTGGCCCGAACTCATGCGTCTCCACGGCGTGCGCCACCGGGAACCACGCCATCGGCGACTCCTTTGAGCTGATCAAGCGGAACGCGGCTGACGTGATGTTCGCGGGCGGGAGCGAGGCCGTCATCACCCCGCTCACGATCGGGGGCTTCTGCGCTATGAGGGCACTGTCCACCAGGAACGATGCGCCCCAGCGCGCAAGCCGCCCATTTGATAAGGGGCGTGATGGGTTTGTGATGGGTGAGGGGGCCGGTGTCATGATCCTCGAGGAGCTGGGTCATGCTCTGCGGCGCGGGGCAAGAATCTATGCCGAGTTGGTGGGCTATGGGATGTCGGCCGACGCCTACCACATGACGGCGCCAGAGCCAGAGGGGCTGGGAGCGATCGCGGCGATGCGCCTCGCCCTCGAAGATGCTGGTCTGCCACCGGAGGAAGTGGACTATATCAATGCCCACGGAACGTCAACACCCGTGGGCGATGTCGCCGAGACAAAGGCGATCAAGAAGGTGTTTGGGGAGCATGCCTATCGCCTGGCTGTCAGCTCGGTCAAATCGATGACCGGGCACCTTTTAGGAGCCGCGGGCGGCGTCGAATCCGTAGCCACGGTCCTCACCGTCCATCATGGCGTGATCCCACCCACGATTAACCACGATGAGCCGGACCCCGAGTGCGACCTCGACTACGTTCCGAACAAGGCGCGCCAAGCGGAGGTCAGGGTCGCCCTCACCAACTCCTTCGGTTTCGGCGGGACCAACGCCACGCTGGTGTTCAAAAAGTATTCCTGATAGGTGTTCCTGCCCCTACCGACCGCGTGAATCCTCGAGACACTCTCACCGACCGACAAGCACGACAGGCCTCCTCGGCTTTCTCCTCGGTGGCCAAGCGCGTCTTTATGCAAGCGGGGCGGCGGAGCGGTCTTTGGCGAGGGTGTGGATCTTGTCGAGGACACCGTTGACGAAAGCCCCGGAGTCTTTCCCGCCGAACGCCTTGGCCAGCTCGATCGCTTCGTCGATTGCGACCTTCCAGGGCGTCTTGCCATGAAAGAGGAGTTCATAGGCAGCAAGTCGGAGGATGCAGAGATCCACGAGGGCCAGCCGGGAGAGGATCCAGTGTTCCACATGGGAGGACAGGAGGGCATCAATCGCCTTCCGTTGGCCGATGGTGCCTCGCACCAGCTCTTCGGCGAAGGATCGGACCTCCGGTTTGGCAGGATGCTCCGCCCAGAAGGCTTGGGACCGCTCTTCGAAAGACTCTAGAGGGTAGAATTCAGTCTGATACAGGACGGAGAGCGCGAGCTCCCTGGCCCTATGGCGCTTCCCCATTTCGACCTTGGGCGTGCAGTCCCCATTGGCAAGTCATTTGAGTTGAGCGAAGAGGCTGGCCATTTCAATGGCTGAGAGGGCCGCCTCGAACCCCTTGTTGCCGCCCTTCGTCCCGGCTCGTTCGATGGCCTCATCGATGGAATTGGCGGTGATGACGCCAAAGATGATGGGAACGCCGGTTTCAAGACTTGCCGAGGCGATCCCCTTCGCTGCCTCCCCGGCGACATACTCGAAATGTGGGGTGGCTCCCCGGATCACCGCGCCAAGGGCGATGATAGCATCGTAGCTGTTCGAGGCGGCCAGGCGCTTTGCTGCACACGGCAGCTCAAACGCGCCGGGCACCCTGACCAGATGGAGATCCCCCTCTTCTGCGCCGTGGCGAAGCAGACAGTCGAGCGCACCATCCAGCAGGCGCTTCGTGATAAACTCGTTGAAGCGGCTCACCACAAGGGCGAATCGGAACCCTCTTGCCAGATACGTCCCTTCGGTCGTTTTCAACGCCAACCTCCCCGGACGCCACCCTCTCGATCAGAGGGCGCCACGAAAAGCCGGAATGGTACTAGACCTTCTCAAGCAGGTGGCCCAACTTCTCGTGCTTGGCCTGCAGGTAGGCGCGGTTCTCGGCATTCGGCCGAATCTCAATGGGGAGCCGCTCCACCACATGCAGACCATACGCCTCGAGTCCCACGATCTTCCGCGGGTTGTTCGTCAGGAGCCGGATATTACACAACCCGAGATCCGACAAGATCTGAGCGCCCACCCCGTATTCTCGCAGATCGGGCTTGAAACCCAGCTTCGCATTGGCCTCCACCGTATCAAGGCCCCTGTCCTGCAGCTCATACGCGCGCATCTTATTCGCCAGGCCGATCCCTCTGCCTTCTTGTCGGATGTAGAGAAAGACCCCCTTCCCCTCTTTGGCAATCAACTCTAGTGCCCTGTCCATCTGAGGGCCGCAGTCGCAGCGAAGCGAGCCAAAGACATCGCCCGTAAGGCACTCCGAGTGGACACGGACCAGAGTCTCCTCGGCGGCATTCACCTCCCCCATAACCAAGGCCAGATGATGTTTCTTGTCCACCTGGCTGTGATACAGGATCGCGGTGAATCGGCCGTACTGTGTCGGCAAGACGGTGGTGGCAACTCGACTCACGAATCGCTCTCGCTTCAATCGAAACTCGATCAAGCTCTTAACGGTGATCAGCTTCAAGCCGTGCTTACGAGCGAATCGATGCAGCTTAGGGGTCCGAGCCATCGTCCCGTCGTCGTTCATGATCTCGCAGATCACGCCTGCAGGGTAAAGGCCAGCTAATCTAGCCAGGTCAACGGCCGCCTCGGTCTGTCCCGCACGGGTCAGCACCCCACCCTCCCTTGCGCGAAGTGGAAACGTGTGCCTTGGGCTGGTCAGGTCGTCGGGTGTCGTCTCAGGATCGATCATGGTTGTGATGCTGATCGCCCGGTCATGGGCTGATATCCCGGTGGTCACTCTGTGCTTGGCGTCCACGGAGATGCAGAAGGCGGTTTCGTGGGGCGAGGTGTTGTCCGTGACCATCGGCGGGATGCGGAGCTCATCTAACCGCTCGCCGATCACGGCGATGCAGATCAGCCCTCGGCCTTCCGTTGCCATGAAAGTGATCGCCTCGGGCGTCACCTTTTCGGCTGCCATCGTGAGGTCGCCTTCGTTCTCCCGATCCTCATCGTCCACGACGATAATCATCTTGCCGTCGCGCAGGTCTCGGATCGCGTCTTCAATCGTGTGAAAGTGGATTGTGTCGTCCATTGCCACTCCGTGGGCCCAGCTCAGACGTATCCCATCTCCTGGAGATATGATTCGGTGAGCGCGGTTTTTCTCCCAGAAGCACCGAGTCCTTCGAGATATCGGATGACATATTTTCCCAGGAGGTCCGTTTCCAGGTT
>JBGQIR010000034.1:0-12036 GCA_041498535.1 Methylomirabilis sp. (SeqCode) | reverse complement strand
TTTGACGATCTCGTCCTCTTCAAACAATCGTGTGCTCGGAGTCGGCAGATTGTTCGAAGGCCTGAGAGCATCGGGATCGTGATGATTGAAGTCCGAGTACGTCACCGATGCGACAAAGCGGTATCCTCGACCAGGAATGGTAACCAAATATCGGTTGCCCTCCTGGCCGTCCCCCAAGGCCCACCCGAGTTCAGGTTTGTAGGCCTCCGCCCACCATCCGTCCAACTCCGACAGATTGATGCCTCCATTGACGAGCACCTTCATGCCGCTCGTCCCACTCGCCTCCCAGGGCCGCCGTGGCGTGTTGATCCAGACATCCACCCCCTCCACCAGGTGCTCGGTCAACAGCATGTCGTGGTCGCTGAGGAAGATGATATGGAGGCGGGTCTCGGGCCGGCGGATGAAATGCGTCCATTCCTGAATCAAGGTCTGCCCCGCCTGGTCCGCCGGATGGGCCTTGCCGGCAAGGATGAGTTGCACCGGGCGCTGAGGATTGGCCAACAGGCGAAGCAGCCGCTCCGGGTCGTGCAGCAGCAGGTTCGGCCTCTTGTAGGTCGCGAAGCGGCGCGCGAAGCCCAGCGTCAACGCGTTGGGATCAAACAGACGCCTCGCGCCGTCAACCGCCTCGGACGACGCGCCGGAGGCGGCCAGTTGCCGGGACAATCGTTCGCGGGCGTATTCAATGAGCGACTTGCGGGCGGCCGTGCGCAGGTGCCAGAGCCTGGCGTCGGAGATGCGGCGAATGTCCTGGTCCAGGGTTTCCGTTGTTCCCAGCCAGCGGCCCTTGCCACAGGCCTCCGTCCAAAGATCGTCGGCCGCCGCCGAGTCCCATGTTGGCATATGGACGCCGTTGGTCACGTGTCCGACTGGCACTTCGTCCTCCGGCCAGCGTGGAAAGAGCGGCTGAAAGAGCCGCCGGCTTACCTTCCCGTGCAAGCGACTCACGCCATTGACCGCCCCGCTTCCGCGGATCGCCAGATACGCCATGTTGAAACTCTCCGAGGAGTCGTTCGGGTTCTGGCGGCCCAGGGCCAGCAAATCGTGGAGTGTCGTGCCGAGCCGCTTCTCGGCATACCCGCCGAGGTATTGCTCGATGAGGGCCGGCGCGAAACGGTCAAAGCCGGCGGTCACCGCCGTGTGGGTGGTGAAGAGGTTACCCGCTCGCGTGACGGCCAGCGCGACATCGAAGGGCTGCCGGGTCTCTTCCATGAAACTGCGGGCGCGTTCCAACACGGCGAAGGCCGCATGCCCTTCATTCAGGTGGCAGACTTCGGGCTGAATGCCGAGGGCGCCCAACAGCCGCCATCCGCCGATCCCGAGGACCAGCTCTTGCTTGAGGCGCAGCTCCGGCCCGCCGCCGTAGAGCTCGCTGGTAATCCCTCGATGCGCGGGGAAGTTCGCGGCGTCATTGGTGTCCAGCAGGTAGAGTTTCACTCTGCCGACCTGGACCTGCCAGGCGCGTAGCCAGACCGAGTAACCGGGCAACGCGATCTCCAACCGCAACCACTCGCCATTTGGTTGGCGCAAAGGCGTGATCGGCAATTGCCCTGGATCGTTATACGGATAGAGCGCCTGTTGCGCCCCGTCCTTGTCAATCACCTGGCGGAAATAGCCTTGCTGGTAGAGTAGCCCGACGCCGACCACCGGCACGCCCAGATCGCTGGCGGCTTTAAGCTGATCGCCGGCCACATTGCCAAGCCCCCCTGAATAAATCGGGAGAGCCTCACTCAACATAAATTCCATGCTGAAATACGCGACACAGGTCAGGGGAGCCTGCGGATGATTTTGCTGAAACCACGCGGGCGACTCCGCCACGTGCTTCTCAGCTTGCACGAGAGCATCCACCTTCTGGCGAAATGCGGGATTGGCTAACAGGAGCTGGAGTTTTTCCCGAGAGACTGTCTGGAGGACGACCCACGGGTTTCGAGTTAGCTCCCAGAGGGCAGGGTCGAGCTGCTTCCACACGCCGTCGGCGCCATGGTTCCATGACCATCGCAAATCTAGGGCAAGCTCGGCGAGCGAACTGAACCCCTCGATTTCCGTGGGTAGAAGACTGTAGATCGGGCTGCTGGCACGGGTTTGTTCGCTCATGGTCTCTCCTTCCGTGTTGTTCTGGATGGAATCTCCGAATGCATCAGTTAGGATCTCCCTCGTTGCCCCACACCTCCACGGCTTCGTTTACCGTCCTCTGATGAAGGCCCGACGAAGAGCCACCTCTGCCGCGCTCAGGCACCGCCGCAATAGCATCGCTCACGATGGTCTGTGCCTCCTCCAGGATGTGGCGCAAATGATCTTCTCCACGGAAGCTCTCTGCGTAGATCTTGTAGATATTCTCCGTCCCTGACGGACGCGCCGCGAACCACCCGCTTTCCGTCACCGCCTTCAACCCGCCGATGGGCGCGCTGTTGCCCGGCGCGTGGGTGAGGATGGTCTGGATCTTTTCGCCAGCCAGCTCGGTGAGCTTAACCTGCTGTGAGGAGAGTTTCTCCAGCACGGCTTTTTCTTCCGAAGTGGCCGGTGCCTCCACGCGGTCATAAACAGGTTCACCGAACTCGTGCGTGAGTTCACGGTAGATTTCGCCGGGATCGCGGCCCATCCGCGCCGTGATCTCTACCGCGAGCAAAGACGGCACGATTCCATCTTTGTCCGTCGTCCAAACGCTGCCATCCAGGCGGACGAAAGACGCACCCGCGCTCTCCTCTCCGCCAAAACCAAGCGAGCCGTCGAGCAAACCATCAACGAACCACTTGAAACCAACCGGCACCTCGTAGAGCTTCCGACCAAGCTTCGCGGCGACACGATCAATCATCTGGCTGCTCACCACCGTTTTGCCGACCGCCACTTCCTTGCGCCACTTCGGTCGGTGTTGGAAGAGGTAGGAGATGGCGACCGCAAGGTAGTGGTTGGGCGGCAGCAATCCCGCGCTTCGGGTGACGATCCCGTGCCGGTCATGGTCGGTGTCGCAAGCGAAGGCGATATCGAAGCGATCCTCCAGGCCGATCAAGCTCTCCATCGCATGAGGTGAGGACGGGTCCATGCGGATCTGGCCATCCCAATCCACCGTCATGAAACGGAAGGTCGGATCGACGGCCTCGTTGACGACGGTGACGTTCAACCCGTAGCGTTCGGCAATCGGCCCCCAATAGTGGACCCCGGCGCCACCGAGCGGATCCACCCCCAGGCTGATCTTCGCGCCCCGAATGGCGTCCATGTCGATCACATTGCCGAGGTCGCTGATATAGGCCGTGAGGTGGTCGTGCCGATGTGTCGTGCAGGCGCAAAGAGCCTTCTCGAACGGAATCCGTTTCACACCTTGTAGACGAGCTTCGAGAAGCTCATTCGCCTTCGCCTCGATCCAACCGGTGACAACGGTGGCCGCCGCCCCGCCGTTCGGCGGGTTATACTTCAAGCCGCCATCATGCGGCGGATTGTGTGAGGGCGTGATGATAATCCCATCAGCGACTCTCGTCTTCCGCTCACGGTTGTAAGTTAGAATCGCATGAGAAATAACAGGGGTCGGCGTATATTCGTTCCCTTCCGAGATCATCACCTCTACCCCATTTGCCGCCAGCACTTCGAGCGTGGTGGCGAGAGCCGGGACGGAAAGCGCGTGCGTGTCTATGCCGAGAAACAGCGGGCCGGCGATCTTGTGCTGCTCTCGATACAGGCAAATGGCCTGAGTGATGGCGAGGATGTGCCATTCATTAAAAGCGTTCTTGAAGGCCGAACCGCGATGACCGGAGGTTCCGAACGCCACCCGTTGCTCCGGCACCGAAGGATCAGGAACCTCGGTATAGTAGGCCGTGATGAGCCTGGGCACGTTGACCAGCATTACTGGTTCGGCCGGCTTTCCTGCAAGTGGACTTGTTTTCATGACTTTTTCGTCAACCCTTGCTTTCCAGTTCCGCCACTTTGGCCAGGCGGCGACGATGACGCTCCGCGCCGCTGAATCGGGCGGCAAGAAATGTTTGAACCAGTTCTCAAGCGAGCGCGTGACCGACTACGAGGCCGCCGAGGTAGATCACGTTAATGTCGTCGTCCTCGACGCCTTGGTGCGCGGAAAAAGTTTCATGGATCAGGCACGCCCGGACGCCCGCCACCTTGTTAGCGGCGACGGGTGCACCAACACCGCTTCCACAGATGGCCACGCCGCGATCCACCTCCCCGCAAGCGACTGCACGGGCCATGGGCACAACAAAATCCGGATAATCATCGTCCCGCTTCGGCTGTCGGCCGCCGATCCCCCACCCTGGCCACTTCTCACGGCCTAGCATATGCAATCACCTGCAACTGCCACGCAATCTGGCCTCTTGACAACACAAAAGGCCCACTCAGCAACACGCCAAGTGAGCCTGTAGGAAGGTAAAGGACCGGGTCGGTCCCCGGTCCCCCACCCTAGCCAGTCCTCACGCCGAACAGCAGCCGGTGTGGCCGCCGGCCTTTTTCTCAACGAACTTCTCCGGCGTCTTCTCGAAGGTCTGCTTACACGAAGGGCTGCAGAAGGCATAGGTGTGCCCCTCGTGCACAGCAGTTGCTTTTGCCTTCTTCTCCTCTACCTGCATGCCACAGACTGGATCCTTCACCATCGATCCTCACCTCCCTTCTGCTCGAACGGACCGCGTTGGCTGGTCGCGCTCCTCTTCAACTGACGCTGGCCCTCGCCGCGAGAGGCCGACAGATTGTGGCGGCGGCTTTAGCCGGCGGTGGCAACAATGAGCCGAAACCCTCTCATCGTCCAGGGCTTCCTCATGTCCCTGTACTCGATCGCGTCAAAGGTGACCGACTTGTTCCACAGCATTGACGGCGAGGCACACCCCAGACCGGCCACTGTCCTCCTTCTTCATGTTACCGCAAGGCCTCCGAAGCGTCAAGCTCCGGTGCCGTATGGAAGCATCTGGGGAGGGAAGTGGACGACAGGTAGGAGGTACCCCTCGGCGCCGAAGTCGCGGACGAAGACGGGTCCACTGAAACGCAGAGATTCGCTCGGAGCTCCACCGATTCTAGCGCCGGATGCTAAGGGCTTTGTCACCGTCTGCGCAGTAGGCGGTGAGCCATTGCTCGCTGTTCAAAATGCGCACGCGGTACTCAGCCGTCTGCTCCAACCCCGGGATCGTGGGATCGTACTGCCCGAGAAAGAGGTTGGCCGAGATCAGCAGGCCGCCCGGTCGCAACACCCGCGCAAAGTGCTCCAGGTCGGCCAGGCTCTCCGCCGGTTCGCCATCAAAGTAGATCAGATCGTAGGCGTCCCGAAGGGTCGGGAGAATGGCGGCAGCTCGCCCTATGTGCACCTTGATGCACTCGCCCATCCCCTCGGCCGCGAAGTGGCGCCGGGCCAGCTCGGCGTGGTCGCGATCACGCTCAATGGTCTCCACCGAGCCGCCTGCCCCGGCCCCGTAGGCCAGCCACAGCGCGCTGTACCCCAGGCCGCAGCCGACTTCTAGCACTCTGCGGGCGCGCGAGGCAGCGGCGAGGGCCCCCAGGAGGGACCCATCACTTGACGGGTAAACCGTGCAGTCATGGTGGGCGCGATGCTGGTCGGAGGCCTCCGCGACATGCCGAAACCGATCGGCCTTCCGTGTCTGTTGCTCAATCCACTCCCGGACCGCTTCGGGAGTGGCGGGTTCCCCAGCGGGTAACGACATCGTTCTCCTCCTTCGCGAATGACTGACCACCATGAGGCCGCCCACTCCACTGTGGGCATGGCGGCGCCGAGGCGATCGATCCAGCACCGCGATGGCCAGGACCATGCCTACCCCGACGGCGATCTGCCTCTTCCGACCGAGGGGATTCATCCAGAGGCCTTCAGCTGCTCCGGGAGCCATCACCCATTGGCGCGCGCCGCCTCGATGAAGGGCCGGGACTTCTCGTACGGCTCGACCAGCTTGGCCTTGTAGTACTGCACGTTCTCATCGGGGTGGCTCGGGTCCCATTCGCTGGCCAGCTTCGCAGCCTCGTGCACCTTGACCTTTCTCGAGGTCCCCGTCACATAGTAAGAGATTTGGTCGCCGGGCTGATAGGGGCGCGCCTCGGCGTAGGAGGAATAGGACGGTCTCTACAACCTCTCCTAGTCAGAGTTGGCGCCCACAATGTCAGCCACGCTCCCTATCGCCCTAGGCACTTGCGTCCGAGACCTACCCTTCCCCGCTCGCTTGGCCCTGCTCGCGTCCCCGCCCCACTTCGGGGTCCAACTAGTCGGCCATAACAGCGGGAATGGCAAGTGGCTTCCTCTGGGGAACAAGGCGGCTGTGGACCAGTTGGATGGAGTGCCTGGGACTCAAAGTGGTAGCAGGATGGTAGCAAAACCGCCCCCCGGAGGGGGAGAGGCCTCAGAACCTATTGAAAAGATTGGTGGGCCGTGTAGGACTCGAACCTACGACCCGCTGATTAAGAGTCAGCTGCTCTACCAACTGAGCTAACGGCCCATACAGCCAGTGTATAGGGGAGAGGGTTTAGAGTATAGCACCACAGTTACCGCTCAATCGCACGTCCGATGGAAGACTTGGCGCTCTACCGCCCTAGACCCTATACCCTCTACGCTAAACCCTGAATTACTCATTTGGCGCGCCCAGCAGGACTCGAACCTGCGACCTACTGCTTAGAAGGCAGCCGCTCTATCCAGGCTGAGCTATGGGCGCAACAGAACAGGGTACAGGGGTTAGGGTACAGGGTATAGAAGTGCGGGGTTCGTCTCAATTTGAGGTCCGATGAAAGTACCCTCGCTTCCCATCCCTCAACCCTCGACCCTCTACCCTAAACCCTGAAGTCTTCATGTGGCGCGCCCAGGGAGACTCGAACTCCCGACCTACGGATTCGAAGTCCGGCGCTCTGTCCAGCTGAGCTATGGGCGCATTCGAGAAGGGTGTAGGGGTCCTCGACCCTTTACCCTAAACTCTTTCTTCTTGGGGTGAACGGAGGGACTCGAACCCTCAACCCCTGGAGCCACAGTCCAGTGCTCTGCCAATTGAGCTACGCTCACCATAGCGTTCTGTGAGAGCTGAAACGCGAGTTGCTACCTTATCGCGTCACGAGCAAATCACAGCTCCGAGAAAGCTGGCGCACCCCCAGGAAGTACCAATCACTATTTAGTTGCGGCGTAGGTTGGCGCGCCTGGCCCGATTTGAACGGGCGACACACGGCTCCGGAGGCCGTTGCTCTGTCCGGGCTGAGCTACAGGCGCGGACTGTTCACTCTACATTGCCTCCTAAGTATTGCGCCATTGCGAGGAGTGGAACGACGAATCAATCTGCCAATGAAAGTACAGTGAGATTGCCGCGCTCCCATTGGTCGCTCGCAATGACAAGGCAGCAGAGACGATTGCGTAAAAGCACGCAGCAACTTTAGTGGTCGGGGCGAGAGGATTTGAACCTCCGACTCCCTGCTCCCAAAGCAGGTGCGCTACCAGGCTGCGCCACGCCCCGAGCCAATGGTGGATGTATGGTCTCTCGCCTCGCGGAAGCGTAATAGGAGGTACGCTCTCAGGCCCACAGCCTGCTGCCAGAGTCTTCCTCCCGCCGGCGGGGAGTTCCAGTCTCCCTAGGCAGTGGAAGAGAGTCCAGCCAACAATCTTTTCGCTTTCTCAAGGGCGCGGGCGCGATGGCTGATTCGATTCTTGAGGTCTCGTGGGAGGGAAGCCATCGTGACCCCTTGGTCGGGGACGATGAAGATCGGGTCGTAGCCGAACCCCTCTTCGCCGTCTGGAGCCTGCGCGATGATTCCTTCACAACTGCCGTGGGTGAGAAACAACTCTCCTTTAGGGCCGGCTAAAGCAACCACGCACTGAAAGCGAGCATTCCGCCGCTCGAGAGGCACCCCCTCTAACATCTCAAGGATCCGCTGGTTGCGGTCCCTCTCCGTGGCTGCCGCTCCAAGGAATCGGCTAGAGTGAGGGCCCGGCTGTCCCCCGAGGGCCTCCACCTCAAGACCCGAGTCGTCTGCCAGAGCCCAGGTACCGGTGAACCGCGCGGCCGCTCTCGCCTTCGCCGAAGCGTTCTCGGCATATGTGACCCCCGACTCGAGCGGGGGGACATATCCGGGAAACGAGACAAGGGATAAAAAAGAAATCCTCAGATCACTGAGGATTGCAACGATTTCCTGGAATTTTCCTTGGTTGGCCGTGGCCACAATCACTTGCATCCTAAAGAGTTACCGTTCTGATGTCAAGCTACATCTTCAGCCCGCTGATCCGCGCTCCCAGGAGCTGGACCTGAAGATCGACGAGCTGTTCGATGCCCCGCATCGCAAGGTGAAGCATCCGGTCTAGCTGTTCCTTGTCGAAGGAAACCTCTTCGGCGGTCCCCTGAACCTCCACAAACTTTTTGGAACCTGTCATCACCACGTTCATGTCCACGTCAGCCATGGAGTCCTCGGCATAGTTGAGGTCCAACATGAGGTTCCCCTCGACAGAACCGACGCTGACAGCCGCAACGAAATCCTTCAGGAGCGGCCCCTTGATCAGGCCGTTCTCCTGAAGCCGATATAACGCGTCAGCCAAGGCCACAAAGGCCCCCGTGACGGCCGTCGTGCGAGTCCCGCCGTCAGCCTGAATCACGTCACAATCAATCAGAATGGTCCGCTCCCCCAACTTTTCCAGATCGATAACCGCACGCAACGACCGGCCAATCAGGCGTTGGATTTCGAACGTCCGGCCGCTCGCCTTTCCCGTCGCCGACTCCCTGGGCGTCCTGGTCTTGGTCGCGCGGGGCAACATCCCGTATTCTGCAGTCACCCATCCCTGGCCGGTCCCGCGAAGGAAGAGCGGCACCTTATCCTCCACCGTGGCCGTGCAGAGGACTTTCGTCTCCCCTACTTCAATGAACAGCGACCCCTCGGCATGCTTCAGGAATCCCCGGTCAAGCTTCACCGGCCGCATCTCCTCCACTCTTCGACCATCGATCCTCACGCGCACTCCTCTCGGACTTTCACCCACCGGCCGGTTCAGAACACATACCGGGGAGGCAAGGGCATCCTCGTATCAACATTCCCTGCCAATGTCGGGATCTCAACCTCCTCCACAAGGATTTGCACGCGCTTGATCTGGGCAAAGTTTGCGGTGAGGGTATCGACAATGGAGAAGACTGAGTAGAGTTCTTCCTGAGCGCCTCCCCGATGGCCCTCCTTTAGTTCACGATCGAAATCCGCGTACGCAGTCCCAGACGCATCGATGAAGAGATTGCGAACCCGAGCTGCCCGCGGGAGGGTCGGCATCAGATCGCTCTCCGGGCCTTTCACGAGCTCTGCCAGGGTCCGCTTGGCGTCCTCCGTGGTCGTGGCCGCGCCTAGAATCTCTCGAGTCTCTTCCTGAAGGATCTTCTGGTCCTGGGACACGAAGAAGAGCACGACGATTTTCTTTGGCCCTGCCTGCGTCGGTCTTGTGGATTGTGATGCGGTCCGCAGAGGGGCAGGACGGGTGAGTGTCGTCGGTTTCTCGCTCCACAGCACGACCGCGCCCACGATGATGACAAGAAGGGCAATTAACACCGTCGCCGTTTTCATCGGCCTCGTTGCCACCTGCTATCGATCGATTAGCTCGCCCCCCTTGCCGGCATCAATCCGACCCGTTTTTCGTACCTGGCCTTAAACTCGGCGATGCCAGCCAGCAGCGCTTCCGCGACCTGCTGTCGATACCGGTCTCGTTCGAGTTTTCGCTCCTCCTTCGGGTTCGTAATAAATGCCATTTCCACGAGAACCGACGGCATCGCCGCCCCCATCAGCACGAAGAAAGGGGCCGACTTGACCCCGCGATTGTCCACCTTCAGAATCTGCCCGAGCTCATTCAACAGCAGCTCCGCCAGCTCACTGGATTCCCTTACGTAGAACGTCTGCGCCAGATCCCAGAGAACGGCTTTCAGCCCCCTCTGCTCTTCTGGGCCGACGCCTTCGAGGTTAAGGACCATGTTCTCTCTGACAGCGGAGGCCCTCGCGCCCCGATCAGATGGCTCCCGACTCAGGAAATAGGTCTCGAAGCCGACAGCGCGACTCTTGGGGGCCGCGTTGACATGCAGACTGATAAAGAAATCTGCTTTGTGCCGATTGGCGATGGCCGTCCGCTCTTCAAGGGGGACGAAGACATCCTCTGACCGGGTCATGATGACCTTTACCCGAAGCCTCTCTTCGATCAGTCGCTTGAGCCGCAGGCCGAGATCCAAGACGACGTCTTTCTCCCTCCCCCCTGTCGGTCCGAGCGCACCCGGGTCCCTTCCTCCATGGCCCGGGTCGATGACCACCGTCTTGACGATTTCTCCGGGGGGCAAGAGGTCAAGCGGCTTGGCTGGCTCAACGGTTTGGGGCAAGAGTTCCGCCGGACCCTCCCTCGTCAAGACCACGTTGGCAACGGGTCGAGGCCGGTCACCATCTTGCGAGGCGCGAGGCAAGAGATCCACCACAATGCGATCAGGCCGTTCCAGAGCGAAGGCCTTACCCCATATTCGCCCCCCTGTCCCCTGGATAATGATCTGACTGTCTCTACCGACCTGCCGAGGCTCGATCGAGGCGACAAGACCATCATTTACCTGACTGGTTCGGATCGAGGGGCTGAGGAGCGCCCGCTTCACCTCAAGCACCACCCGTCCTGTTGTGTCCTCGTCCTTCAAAACAAAGTCGTGGCGCTGCGTGCCCTCTATGACGATGCGGGTATGATCCGCATACCTACGATACCGCAAGAAACGAAGGGAGTATGCCCTTGCCGCGACCTTGGCCAGCCGCGCGTCAGGATCCCAGGTGACCCGCCCTTCACCGTATCGTGCACCAAGTGCAATAGGCAGGAGCTGGAGCGGCACCACAATCCCTCGGCCGACGCGCCTCGGCGCCTCGGAAAGCAACACTCTCTGTTTTCCCACACGGACTTCCGGAGAACCTGTTGCTAATGCAATGGAAGTTTTCGGCAGGCGGATTCGATACCTTCCGGGTGTTGGCAACCGTTCCACAGAAGCCCCAAGGGCCCTGGCTAGGTTGGCCAGCGGCACGTATTCGGCGCCATCCACTTTGACCGACGTCAAGACCAGCGACCCCTTCTCGAGATCGACCCTGACGCGGCTGGCCTCCGCGCTCGATTCGGCAAAGACGGCAATCAGGAGAGCCCACACCAGGGCGAGGGCCTTAACCATGTGTCGCTGAATCATGCTCCTCATCTTCAACCTGATCCTCTGATTCCTCTTCTGACGGGCATGCTTGCGCAATGCTTTGAGGGAATGATACTCACGCCTCCTGATGTTGTCAAAGGGAAAGCAGCACACGCAAGCGGGCGTGACGGGGGGGCTGGAGATCGCCGACTTGCCCTGGCCACCAAGGGCGCAAGAAATGCGAAAAGCCCACACCAAACTCGGGTGTGGGCTTTTCGCTATATTTATCCCGGCAGCGACCTACTCTCCCACGCAGTTGCCCACGCAGTACCATCGGCGCTGGAGGGCTTAACTTCCGTGTTCGGGATGGGAACGGGTGTTTCCCCTCCGCTATTGCCACCGGGAATACTTGAATAAGCTCCGGGTCCCTACTCCTGGGTCTTATTGCTGCGACACGCTCCCGATCGAAGCCCGTCCAACGCGGATCCTGTCCTTGATTTTCGCAAACTGCTTCCGGCCCAGCACTTTCTTCGTAATCAGCTCGTCGAGCTTCCTGTATGGGCGGGACTGGACGATTCGTTCAACCAACTCTGGCCCCATCCCCGGCAGCCTTTCGAGTTCTCTGACCGATGCCGTGTTGATATCGACTCTCTGAGCGGCCGACCTGTGAGGCTTATCGGATTCGCCAGCCGCCACTCCGCTGGAAGAGATCTCCCACCGGACCACCAAGGTTGCGAAGCCGGTCAGAAACACTACCCCAGCGATCAGAAGCGCGATCCGTTTATTCACCTCGAGCCCATGTACAAAGGAAAAGAAAATTTGGGGTCAAGCCGCACGACCGATTAGTACCAGTAAGCTGAACGCATTCCTGCGCTTACACCTCTGGCCTATCAACCTTGTGATCTACAAGGGGTCTTTAGGGGCTTACGCCCGGGAGATCTCATCTTGGGGTGGGCTTCGCGCTTAGATGCTTTCAGCG
>JBGQIR010000033.1:0-12153 GCA_041498535.1 Methylomirabilis sp. (SeqCode) | reverse complement strand
CGCCGACGTCCCTCTTCCTCGAACTGGATGTAGTGCGGCTCAGCTTCGACCCATACCACCAGCGCCCCTTCCCCGTCCTCCACCACATCGACCTCGTACGACTGGCCCTGGATAATCACGGAGAACAGACTTCCCCCGATGGGGGTGAAATCGACCTCATACGTCGTCTCATCGAGCTGGACTGTGGCTGGCAATCCCGTTTCAGTCACTGTCACCCGGTGCGTCCGGCCCTGAAAATCAGCAGAGTAGGTCATGGTAAAAGTTCCAGGTCCCGAGTTCCGGGTTCCGGGGTAGGAGAGGAACCTCGCACTTGGCACTTGGAACTTGGAACATCATTTGCGTCGCACCGCCTCGTGCCGCGAAGCCAACTTCCAGAGACTCTCGGCCGGTGCAGCCTGTCCGCCCGGTGCAGCCAAAGACGGCTTCTTCGTGTGGAGGTAGAGCGCGCCCGCAACCAACGCGATCTCAGCCAGCCTTCCGCTCTCCTCCTTGAATCCTTCGGCCAGCCATCTTTCCAGAAATTGTGTGTGGAACTCGCCTTTCTGAAACTGCGGATGGTCAAGGATTCGATGGTGGAACGGGATGCTGGTCCTCACTCCGATGATCACATATTCACGCAGGGCTCGCCGCATCCTCCCGATCGCCTCGCCCCGATCCTGTCCCCACGCGATCAGCTTCGCCACGATGGGATCGTAGTGGAGTGGGACCTCGCACCCTTCGTAGATGCCGCTGTCGATCCGGATGCCGGGGCCGCTCGGATTACGCAGCACCTGAATTCGCCCTGGCGAGGGCATGAAGTTGTTAAAGGGGTCCTCGGCGTAGATGCGGCACTCGATGGCATGCCCGCGCAACTGGATCTCTTCCTGTCGCAGGGAGAGGGCTTCGCCCGCCGCGATCCGGATCTGCTCCTTCACGAGGTCAAGCCCCGTCACCATCTCGGTGACCGGGTGCTCCACCTGCAGCCGCGCATTCAACTCCAGGAAATAAAAGTTCTTGGCCGAATCGACCAAGAACTCCAGCGTGCCAGCATTGGTATAGCTCGCAGCCTTGGCCAGCTTGACGGCCGCCTCCCCAATCCGACGCCTCAGATCAGCATCGACGAAGGGCGACGGCGACTCTTCGACCACCTTCTGGTGACGCCGCTGGAGCGAGCATTCGCGTTCCCCGAGATAGACCACATTGCCCGCCTTATCGGCAAGGATCTGCATCTCGATGTGGCGAGCGCGCTGCAGATACCGCTCTACATAGATGGCCGGGTTACCGAAGGCAGAAGAGGCCTCGGAGCGAGCAGCGCGGATAGCGCCGGCGAGCTCCGCCTCGGCCGAGACAACACGCATCCCTTTGCCGCCCCCGCCCGCAGAGGCCTTGATGAGCACCGGAAAGCCCATCTCTGTGGCAACTTGGAGCACCTCTTCATCAGTCAGGTCACGGGTCGTTCCCGGGACAACTGGCACGCCAACATGGGTTGCCAGGCTTCGAGCGGCGGTCTTGCCCCCCATCGCTCGGATCGCCTGAGACGTGGGCCCGATGAAGACGAGCCCCTCTTGCTCGCACCGAAGGGCGAACTCGGGGTTCTCCGAGAGAAAGCCGTATCCCGGATGGATGGCCTCCGCACCTGCCGTTCTTGCAGTGTCGATGATCCGGTCAACCTTCAGATAGCTCTGGGCGGAAGGAGCGGGGCCGATCAAGTACGCCTCATCGGCCATCCTTACATGGAGGGCGGCTCGATCGGCGTCGGAGTAAACCGCGATGGTGCCGATGCCCATTTCCCGACAGGCACGGATCACCCGAACAGCGATCTCTCCGCGATTCGCAATCAGAATCTTCTTGAACATCTTTAAGAAACGCGTTCAGCCGTCAGCCGCAAGGTAGGGGGCGCTGCTTGCTGCGCCCCCTTTGGGCAGGGCAAGCGCTGCCCCTACGCTGGTCGCTGAACGCCATGTCCCTTGTCCTACAGCGGGATGTTACCGTGTTTCTTCGGCGGATTCGTCTCGCGCTTTGTCCGAAGCGACCGAAGCGCCTTAATCAGCTTGGGGCGGGTCTCCTGAGGCTCGATCACCTCGTCGATGTACCCGCGCTCCGCTGCAATATACGGATTGGCAAACTTATCTCGGAACTCCGCGACCTTTTCCTCGCGGAATGCGGCGGCATCTGCTTCGTCGGCAATCTTTCGTTTATAGAGGATGTTGACAGCCCCCTCCGGTCCCATGACGGCGATTTCCGCCGTCGGATAGGCGAAGTTGATGTCCGCCCGCATGTGCTTGCTGCCCATCACGCAATAGGCCCCCCCGTAGGCCTTTCGAGTGATGACGGTGATCTTGGGCACAGTTGCCTCGCCATAGGCGTACAGGAGCTTTGCGCCGTGCTTGATAATTCCGCCCAACTCCTGGGCAGTGCCCGGAAGGTAACCCGGGACATCCTCCAGCGTGATGATGGGGATGTTGAACGCATCGCAAAAACGGATGAAGCGGGCCGCCTTGATGGAGGACCCGATGTCCAGACAGCCCGCCAGCATCGCAGGCTGGTTGGCCACAAACCCGACCGAGGAGCCGTCCAGCCGAGCGAAGCCGACGACGATGTTCTGGGCAAAGTGCTCCTGGACCTCAAAGAAGTCGCCGTCGTCCGCCACTATGCGGATCAGCTCTTTGATGTCGTATGGTTTATTCGGATTGTCGGGGACGAGCGCGTTCAAGGCTTCATCTCGCCGCTCGGGATCGTCCCGGGTCTCGCGCCGGGGCGGATCTTCCAGATTGTTCTGAGGCAGATATGAAAGGAGCTCCCTGATCGACGCGAGACACTCCTCCTCAGAGCCGGCGGCGAAGTGGGCCACCCCAGAGGAGGCGTTGTGGGTCATGGCACCGCCGAGCTCTTCGAAGCTGACCTCCTCATGGAGGACGGTCTTGATCACGTCAGGACCCGTGACGAACATGTGGCTGGTGTGTCGCACCATGAAGACGAAGTCCATCAGCGCAGGGGAATAGACCGCGCCCCCAGCGCACGGCCCCATGATGGCCGCGATCTGCGGGATCACCCCTGAGGCCAGTGTGTTTCGCAGGAAGATGTCGGCATAGCCGGCCAACGAGACAACCCCTTCCTGTATCCGGGCTCCACCCGAGTCGTTCAGGCCGATGATCGGCGCGCCCATCTTGAGGGCCAGCTCCATCACCTTGCAGATTTTGGCGGCGTGGGCACCGCTCAGGCTCCCGCCGAAGACGGTGAAATCCTGGGCGAAGATGTAGACCTGTCGCCCATCGATCGCCCCGCATCCGATCACGACCCCGTCCCCCGGGACGCGCTGCCGATCCATATCGAAGTCGTGGCACTGATGGGTCACAAGGGCATCCAGCTCGGTGAAGCTCCCTTTATCAAGGAGCAGCTCGACCCGTTCCCGCGCCGTCAGCTTCCCCGCTTGGTGCTGTCGCTCGATCCGGTCTTTCCCGCCTCCCTGAAGGGCAGCCTCGCGCCGGCGGCGCAACTCTTCCAGCCTGTCCTTATGGCGTTCTCCCGCCATACCTTCTCCCCCTCTCATCTCATCTGTTGCGAGCCGCGAGATTCATAACAGTCTACTGGGGAAATGTCATCTGAATGGAGGTTTAGAGCGCGAAGATAAGGGTCTCAGGAACGACAATGCAAACGTTCGCAGACCTTACCACGAAGCTCGGCGCAGTGACAACCGAAAAAGAGACCGGGCCTTCGAGACCGATTAGTGGTCTTCGAACTGAGCCAGGCGCTTGAACGCCTTGTACCTCGCCTCGATCTCGGGATAGGTGAGCCGCTTCAGACGATCAAGCGAAAAGGCCTCGACGTTAAAGGAGGCCATCACCGATCCCATCACGATCGCCTTCCGGATGTTGGCGTCGTCGAAATTCATCGTGTTGGCGAGATACCCGATGAAGCCGCCGGCAAAGCAGTCCCCGGCTCCTGTCGGGTCAAAGACCGAATCCAGCGGGATCGCCGGGGCCGCAAACCAACCGTCTTCGCGGACCATCAGCGCGCCATACTCCCCTCGCTTGATCACCAGCGAGGTCGGCCCCCAGTCGAGGATCTTCCGGGCCGCCCGGACCAGATTCGGCTCCCCGGCGAGCTGACGGGTCTCGGCGTCGTTGATCAGGAGGACATCCACTGACTTCAAGGTCTCCCTGAGCGCCTCGAGCTTACGGTCGATCCAGAAGTTCATCGTATCGGCCGCCACCAGCTTGGGCGAGCGAACCTGGCGGAGAACCTGTCGCTGCAGATCCGGGTCGATGTTTCCGAGGAAGACCAGTTCGCTCTCTTTGTACGCCTCCGGGATCTCGGGTCGGAACTCGGCAAACACATTGAGCTGTGTCTCAAGCGTTCGGGCCTCATTCAGATCGAACCCGTACTCGCCTGTCCACCGGAAGGTCCGGCCCGGCACTCTCTGGAGCCCCTCAAGGTCGATCGACCTGCGCTTCAGAAATGCGAGGTGCTCCTCCGGGAAGTCGTCCCCCACCACCGCCACAAGCCGGACATCGGCAAAGAAACTGGCCGCGGTCGAGAAGTACGTGGCGGACCATCCGAGCACCTCCTTCGCACTATCGAAGGGGGTCTGCACGGAGTCGAGCGCGACCGAGCCGACGACCAGGATGCTCATTGCGCTTCGCGCAGTATCGAGTTTCGGGTTCCGAGTTGCAAGTCAGAATGGAGCCCCCATGAACTCGAAACTTGCAACTCGAAACTCGAAACGTTATTTGACATACTTCCCGATGATCGGCCGCAGCCGTTCTCGGACGTCTGGCGGGATTGCGTTGCGAGCGGTGATGACAGCATCCCTCAACGCACTGGAGCACGCGCAGCCTTCTCTGCCGATCGTGAACGACGACACAGCGGTCTTGATGATGGCCTTGGCCGTTTCGGCATTCTGCTTCAGGATCGCCACGACGGCTTCTACAGACACGTCCTCCTCCGTCTCGTGCCAGACATCATAATCGGTCACCAAGGCCAGGGTCGCATAGCAGATCTCTGCCTCCCGGCAGAGTTTCGCCTCTTGCAGATTGGTCATCCCGATGATATCCACCCCCCAGCTTCGATAGATCCGAGACTCGGCCCTGGTCGAGAACTGCGGCCCCTCGATGCAGAGATACGTTCCACCCTGATGGATCCGGGCTCCGACGGCCTGACCGGCCGCAAATAACCTGTGCCCCAGGACCGGGCAGGTGGGGTCAGCGAAGCTGACGTGGGCCACGAGGCCGTTGCCGAAGAACGTGCTGGGCCTCCCCTTCGTCCGATCGAAGAACTGATCAGGAATGACAATGTCCAGGGGAGGAAGGTCCTCCCTCATGCTACCTACCGCCGAGGCGGAGATGACCCACTCCGCCCCCAACAGTTTGAACCCGAAGATATTCGCCCGAAAGTTCAGCTCCGATGGCATCAGGCGGTGGCCCCGTCCATGCCGGGGCAGAAACGCCACCCGTCGCCCTTTCAGGAGTCCTGTAATGTAGGCGTCAGACGGCGACCCAAAGGGTGTCTCGATCCGCCGCTCCTCGATCGACTCGAGGCCCTCCATCTCGTAGAGCCCACTCCCGCCGATGATACCGATCAGGCCTTCGGCCATTTCCCCTCCATCGAACTCAATCGACCAAGCGTCTGCCGTTCGGTCACCGCCTCGATGGTGAGATCGACCACGCGACCTACAAACCCTTCAGCAGAATCGAGGGCAACCGTAATGTAGTTGTCACTTATCGCATCGAGCCGTCCGGTCCGGGCATCCCGCCTGTCGAGAACGACAGCCGTGAGTGGCTGCCCGACCTGTGAACTTCGAAACTCATGCCATTTCCTTTCACTCAACGATCGGAGGGCGAAGCTCCGCGCCGCCCTTACAGCCTTGGGAACCTGGTCCGGCAATGACGCCGCGACAGTTCCCTCGCGCTGCGAGTAGCTGAAGACATGGAGATAAGCGATAGGCAGGCGCTCGAGGAGCCGGTGGGTGTTCTCGAACTCCGCCTCCCTCTCGCCAGGAAATCCGACGATAACATCGGTCCCTATGGCGATCCCCGGGACCGCCTCCGCGAGCCGCTCCACCAGCCGACGGAAATCGTCAACCTTGTAGACGCGTCGCATCAGCTTCAGAACCCGATCGTCGCCACTCTGCAGCGGCAGGTGCAGGTGCCGACAAAGATTCCCGAAGCGGTCGAAGAGGCCGATCAAATCCTCCTTCACCTCATGCGGGTCAAGCGAGCTCAGACGGATCCTCGCTGGAGCGGCCACCTCCAGCATCTCCGCCACCAATGCTGCGATTGAACTTCGAGCCGGCAGATCGCGGCCATACGTTCCCAGGTGAATTCCGGTCAGGACGACTTCCGGATATCCGGCGTCCACAAGGGCCCTCAAGTCGCCCAGCGCGGCTGCCTTCGGCTGGCTCCGGTTGGGCCCGCGGGTCTCGGGGATGATACAGAAGGTGCAGCGGTAGCTACAGCCGTCCTGAACCTTGAGAAACGCCCGGCTTCGAGAGGCCCCGACTGGCGCTGGAAGAGGCTCGAATGTCCTCGCCTGCTGGATATCGCTGACCGCGATCAGGGGCGAGCCTATCTCCCCGAGGCCCTGGATCATCTTGGGAAGTCGTGCCTTCTCGGCGTTGCCCGCGACCAGATCGACGCCCGGGATCGCTGCGATCTCCCTGGGCGCAACCTGGGCGTAGCACCCGGTGACCACCACACGGGCCGACGGGTTGTGCCGGACCGCTCGCCGGATCATCTGTCGCGAATCGGCGTCGGCCTCCTTCGTCACGGTACAGGTATTAATGATGAAGAGGTCGGCTTCTTCATCGGGACTGACCACGATGTGCCCGTCGCCCCGCAGCGCCTCTTCAAGGGCATCGCTCTCGTACTGGTTCTGGCGGCATCCCAATGTCTTAATCGCGACGCGCATATCTCGCCTCGAGTTCGGAGAGATGTGTTTCGAGAACCGGCAGGTTCAGGACATCGTCCCGGTTGTAGGTGAGGAGCACCTCCAGCGCCTCCTCGTCGCCACCGTCCTCGAATCGCGACCACAGTCGCATCGCGTCAAAGCCATCGATCCCCTTGGAACGCCGAGAGATGCCAAGCTGTTCCTCGACGCGCTTCAGCCCGCCGAACAGGCCATGACGCCAGCAATCGTACATCAGATCGTGGGATCGGAATTCCTTCGCCAGGTCGAGCCCTAGTCGCCTGCGGATCACCGGCAGATCGAAGCGACTGCCGTTATACGTGCAGATCGTCTTCACCCCCTCCAGTGCGCTGCAGAGCGCGAGGTCGTTGATCTTCCCTCCGACCAACTGGATCATGCCTCGATCTTCAGCGTGCAGGCCGACGACGGTAATGCTCCCGTCGAATGACGTCTCGATGTCAAGGTAGGCTTTCATCGGTTCACGAGCTTACCACAGGCCGCGGAAATTTCAATGCAATAGAGGTCAGGGCCAGAAGGTAGCGACGTTTCCGGGGTTGTAAATGGGAGACCATAGCAAATCAACCCATGAAATCCAACTCCCGGTTCAAGCCTGGCTGCTATCGTCATCCTTGACAAGTCGCAGTGGACGCCGCAATATTCGTCCGACGAATCCCTCGCCAGGTCGAGCGGCAAGGGGGAAAGAATAACATCAGCCCAACAACTGCCCGGGAGAATCGAAACGACTGGCCAGAGTTCCACGATCAAGAGCATCCGTTCTCAGGCTGAGCACCAACATCGTGACGCGATGCTGAACAGCTCCACAAGACACGTGCTGCTCCTGACCGGTCGTCCCGGCGTGGGCAAGACTGTGGTCGTCCAAAAGGTCGTTGCCTCCCTCCCGGGATGGCGGCTGGCTGGTTTTTACACTGAGGAGATCCGCGTGGCCGGCCAACGTCAGGGGTTTCGCGCCGTGACCTTCGACGGATCCGAGCGGATCATGGCCCACCTCGATCTACGCGGCCCACATCGGGTCGGGAAGTACGGGGTAGACGTCTCCGTCATTGACCAACTGGCGGATGCCGAGCTGAACCTGAATCCGGAAGTCAACCTGTATCTTGTTGACGAAATCGGGAAGATGGAATCCCTGTCAAAGAGATTCATTGCCGCCATGCGGGAACTCCTCAACTCTCGAGCCCTCGTGCTTGCGACGATCGCCCAAAGAGGCGGCGGCTTCATCGAGAAGGCGAAGCAGACGAAAGACGCCGAGCTTTGGGAGGTGACGCGCGCGAACCGCGATGAGCTGCCCGAGCGCGTCCTCGCGTGGCTTCGAGCCGCACGACAGTCAGCATTCATCGTGCGAGGCCATGACAACCCGCTCTGATCGAGTCTCAACGAGGCGCAGCCCCTCACGTGCCCACGCACAAGAACAGGCCCGACGCGCCGCACGACCTCGGGCGACCCCCAAGAAAGCGATCTATTCTCGTGACCTCGGGATCCACCTCGAATCCGGAAAAGAGGCTGAGCTGTTCAAATGGTTCCTGGCATGCCTCCTGTTTGGCAGACCGATCCAGCAAGAGGTGGCCAAGCGCGCCTACCTGGAATTCGTCCGAGCGGGATTGGTTTCGCCGGAGGCGGTGCTCAAAGCCGGGTGGGATCGCCTAGTGGAAACCCTGGATCGCGGACACTATGTCCGCTTTGATTTCTCTACCGCCACCAAGCTCCTCGAAATCTCGCAAGCCCTCATGGAGCGATATGGCTCCCTCACCAACCTGTTCGTACAATCAAGGAACCGAGGGGACTTGGTCCGGCGGCTCCAGGAATTCAAAGGCGTCGGCCCAACCACCACGCGCATCTTTCTTCGCGATATCAAGTCCCTCTGGCGCCCTGGCCGAGGCACTCCATCTCCTTGAGATGCTCAGGTGCTCCGGAACTGCACGAACCTCCCCAACCGTGGAATTCACCTCTGAGGGCAGTCTTAGGCTTAGACGGGAGATGTCTAGTAGGGGCGATGCGATGGCGAGCAGCAAGTCGGGTGCTCTCGTAACCGGAGCCAGACCCTTGGGCTTGCCTCGGCGGCTCGGTCTGGGCACTGCTACCTGCGTGGTGGTGGCGAATATGATAGGGACCGGGATTTTCACCACCACCGGCCTGATGCTGGCTCGGGTGGAAAGCGGCTGGCTCGTTCTGCTGTGCTGGCTCATTGGCGGCTGCGTGGCCCTCTGCGGAGCCCTCTGTTACGCTGAACTGGGCGCGATGATGCCACGGGCCGGTGGCGAATATGTCTATCTACGCGAGATCTACGGCCCGCCGGCCGCCTTTTTGACCGGATGGACCAGCTTCTTTGTGGGCTTTTCGGCTCCAATTGCGGCCGCAGGCGTGGCGTGCACCGCCTACTTGTCAGCGGCAGGATTGCTCCCTGGCACCTGGCTGGCCGGGAAGGGAGCAGCCATCGTCATCGTGGCGCTGCTGACGGCCATTCACTACCACGGAGTGCGTCTGGGGGCCAGGGTGCAGAATGCTCTGACGGGAATGAATCTGCTGCTGCTCGGCGGGTTGGTCGTGGTGGGTTTTGTGGCCGGTCGCGGAAGCTGGCAGTTCCTGGAGCCCTCCAGCAACTTTTGGGCGGCAGGCCGCGCGAGCCAACTCGGCATCGCTCTGCTTTGGGTGATGTTCGCCTACAGTGGCTGGAACGCAGCATCGTACATTGCGGAAGAGGTTGAACGGCCGGCCCACACGCTTCCGCGATCTCTGGTGCTGGGGTCGCTGACCGTGATGGCCGTCTATCTGCTTCTGAATCTCCTCTTCTTCTTTGCGGCGCCGCCCGCAGCGTTGAGCGGTGTCGTCGCCGTCGGCGACGTAGCGGCTCAGCGGTTGTTTGGCCCTGCAGCGGCAGTCTGGTTGTCGGCGCTGATAGGCTTAGGCCTGCTCTCCTCCCTGAGCGCCTACGTCTTCACGGGCCCGCGCGTCTATTATGCCATGGCCCGCGATGCCTTGTTTTTCCGGTTCGCCGCTCAGATCCATCCTCGATTCGAAACCCCAGGGGCTTCAATCGCCGCGCAGGGTCTGTGCGCCGTGCTGATGATCTTGAGCGGCACCTTCGAGCAATTGCTCACCTACATTGGCTTCGCGCTGGGTTTTTTTCCCTGGATGGCTGTGGCGGGCGTGTTGGTGCTCCGCCGACGGGAGCCGGCGCGCGAGCGGCCCTATCGAGTGTGGGGGTATCCTCTGGTGCCGGTTTTTTATCTGGTGTCCATGGCCTGGATCTGGGGCGTGGCGCTGGTCACCCGCCCCGGCCCGTCCTTGATGGCGATTCTGACCATCACGGCGGGGATTCCAGCGTACTGGCTCACCGTGCGATTGAAGCGCGTCGGGCGGAGCGTAGGCTCCGCAGACAATCGCTGAGCTCACCTCAGGTATCATGGGAAGGCATAAGGCAGAACGTGGTGCTCATGAAGTCCTGCTTGGCATACCGAACATTCTAGGGTAGTATACGGTCCGACTTTGAAGAGATGATGAGATTGTGGCAGATGACGCAGGGAGACGAGAGGCGCTGCACGATGATCGGCCCGCGTCCGAGAGAGGCTGGAGCATGAGGTCTATGGCGAAGCGGTGCGCACCAGGCAGGCCGAGACGCCTCGCGCGCTGGGGCTTGATCATCGGGATGATGCTGGCAAGCTGGGAGATGGGCGCAGTGATCCCGTTCATGGAAGCTAGTGCCCAGGCCCCAGGAGTCTGGGGAGGGCCAGGAGTTGCCCCGCCGACCGCTCCTGCGCCTCCGATGACACCCTACTACCATCCCGGACCTTATGACCCGAGGGCGTTCTATCCACCGCCGTACTATCCACCCTCGTATTTCTACCCGTGCCCTCGCGTCTGGGTGCCGGGATACTATGACGCGTACGGCAATTGGGTCTTCGGCTACTATCGTTACGAGTGCTACTAATGCCGTTCCAACTTAATGGGCCGAACTTGAGCGGTGTCCCTTATGGCAATGACCGCGACCGCGCGGAACGGCAAGGTCGCCATAAATAGTTGGAACGGTACTAGGACGAGATGAGCGGGAATGGGCAGAAGGCCCTCTTGATGGTATCTCTAGCCGAAGCTCGCCGAGAGACAAGTGCGCCGACATGTACGAGGAGGAAGAATGCTTCGAAAAAGGCCTTCACTAGCCGTCTTATTCTTAGCCATATCAACACTTCTTGCCTGTTGTGGAAAGATAAAACAGACTCAGCACCTGGGAGAATGGTCGGGTGTAGATAACACGGGAGAGGTGGGAAGGTTTGTGTTTCAGAAAGATGGCACAGGGAAGATCACACAGGGCAACGCCTCCGATAGTTTCAGGTCTGAAATCGATTACTCCAAGATTCCGATATGGTTGGATCTCATTCTGACTCAGGATGGCAAAGAGTATCGAATCAAATCCATCATCGAGTTCATCGATCGCGATAAGATGCGCTGGAGAACATATCATAACGAGACTCGGCCAACTGCATTCTTACTGGAAGATCCAAAGAATACGCTTATACTCACTCGGCTGAAAAAGTAGGAAGATCAAGGGTCGGCTCATAGCGTGTTTCCGCTAATGAGATGGCGCTACGCCCTCATGGAGGCTCGCCAAGATGCAAAACGTTGAGAACCGCCCGGCCACATGTCTCGCCCCTCGACCGGTGAGTTTGGGAAGGAGGCTTGCGATGCGAGGCGCGCCACATCCCCGCAAGGCAGCGCTAGGCACGCTTCTCTGTTTCCTGATGGTACTTGTGGGCACAACAAACTCTGTCGCCCAGATCGAGGCCACACCTATCAAGGCGGAAGAAGAGGCCCTCAAAGGGGTCAAGGCGCTCCGCATCCTGGTCCCAAAGCTAGGCGCCGGAGAAACCACGCATGGGCTGACCAGGGAGGCCGTGGACGCGCAGGCTCAGAAAATCCTCCAGGAGAAGCTCCAGGCTCTCAAGGTGGACCCAAAGGCTATCGCGGTGCTCTATGTGAATGTGAGCCTGGCTGACTTCCAAAGCCGCCTTGGCTACTATGGCAACCTGACCGTCGAAGTCAGGCGGCCCAGCATGATTCTGGTGGGGAAAGATTTTCCCGACTCCCCGATCCAAGAGTATAGAGTGACCCTGGCGACCGTCTGGGCCGAAAGCGTCATCTTTACCGGAGAGGTCTTTGCTCCCACCGCGGTCAGGAAGGCGCTCGACGGAGTGTTGGATCGATTCATTGCCGATTTCCGTAAAGCGAACCCCTGATCGATAACGGTTCCCACGGGGAGGCGTG
>JBGQIR010000032.1:0-12359 GCA_041498535.1 Methylomirabilis sp. (SeqCode) | reverse complement strand
TGCCGATCTCTCGGCGGCTTCGATGAAGGGTTGATGATGCCACTCCTCTTTTCGACCTTGCGACGCTGTCCGGTCGTCGATGCCGAGGGTGAGTTCCTGGGTCAGCTCAAGGATCTCATCCTCCTGCCGCTGGAAACCTTCCCGCTGGTGACCAAGCTCGTCGTCCTGACGCCTGAGAAACAGGAACAGATCCTGCCCTGGGAGACCGTGGCGCGGCTCGAAGGTGAGCCCGCAGCCATCTATCTCGCGCACAAGAGGGCCGCGCTTCAGCCGGTCCCACTCAGGCCCGAGGAGATGGAGTTAGGGAAGAGCCTCCTGGACCGAAAGGTGGTTGACACCAAGCGCCGAAAGGTGATCCGCGTCAATGATCTGGAGTTCCGGGAAGTGCAGGGGCGGCTGCAGCTCGTCGCGGTAGAGGCCGGCCTCCGCAGCCTCTTGCGGGGCCTAGGCTCCGAAGCATTGGCGGAGCGGATCGCACGACTCTTCCGCCTGCCGCTGGAGCGGGAGACGATCCTGTGGGAGGTCGTGCAGCCGGTGGAGATCGGGCCGACGAAGGCCAAGCGACGGGCGGCCTACGCCAAGCTCGCCAAGCTTCACCCGGCGGACATCGCCGACATCATCGAGGAGCTGAACCCGAGCGAGCGGACGGCGGTTCTGGCTGGCCTGGACCAGGAGACCGCCGCCGAGACGCTCACCGAGACAGGGCCGGAAGTCCAAGCCTCGATGGTCCAGATGATGGAGAGCGAGCAGGCGGCCGACATCCTGGAGCGAATGGAACCGGACGAAGCGGCCGACATTCTGAGCGACCTGCCCGAGGCCAAGGCGCAGGAGCTGCTCGAAACGATGGAAGAAGAGGAGGCCCAGGACGTAGTCGAACTCCTCTCCCATGAGGAAGATACCGCGGGCGGCCTGATGACCACGCAGGCGTTTCACCTGCCACCCCACCTGACAGCCTCTGAGGCGATCGCCCGGCTCCGCTCCACCGAGGGGGCCGAGGCCGAGACGACTGCCTACATCTACATGACCGACGACCTGGAGCGGATCCTGGGGGTCTTGAGCCTTCGGGAGCTGATCCTGGCCGACCCAAGCAAGCGGCTCGACGAGGTCATGGAGCAGCAGGTCATCAGTGTCCGGCCTGAGACCGGCTTGCGGGGGGTCGCTGAGACCTTCACCAAGTACAACTTGATGGTGTTGCCGGTGGTGGACGAGGGGAGGGAACTCAAAGGCATCATCACTGTGGACGATGTCCTGAACCGGATCCTCCCGATGATATGGAAACAGCGGGCAGCAAAGAAATTCATCTAGCCGACTCCACACCCAGGACACGCGATGCGGCTTCCTCGGATCAAGAAGCGGCGGATCCTCCGATTCCTGGCCGTCATGGGGCCAGGGATCATCACCGCCAGTGTCGATCAGGACGCCGAAGGGATTGCGACCTATTCCCTCGCCGGTGCCCGCTACGGGTTCAGCCTGCTCTGGACAATTCCGTTCATCGTGATCAGCCTTGCCGTGATCCAGGAGATGAACGCGAGGATGGGGATCATCGCCGGCAAGGGCCTCGCCGACCTCATCCGGGAGCGGCTCGGGGTGCGGGTGACCCTGCTCGCCCTGAGCGTGCTGACGCTGGCCAATCTGGCAAATACCGTGGCGAACTTCGCCGGCGTGGCGGCCAGCACCGAGATCTATGGCGTGAGCCGTTATCTGACCGTGCCAGCGAGCGCGCTGCTGCTCAGTTGGCTGGTGGTCAAGGGGACCTACCGACTCGTCGAGCGGGCCTTCCTTGTCTCCAGCGGTGTCTACCTCGTCTATGCCATCTCGGCCTTCCTGGCTCGACCCCCGTGGTGGGAGGTCTTGCGCCAGACCGTGCGACCCACTTTCCACATGGACGGTCCGTACCTGACGATGCTCATCACGGTCGTGGGGACGACCATCGCCCCGTGGATGCTCTTCTACCTGCAATCCTCGGTCGTAGACAAGGGGATCAGCGTCCGCGAGTTCCCGTACGCCCGCGCCGACGCCTACCTCGGCAGCGTCATCTCTGGCGTCATGATGTTCTTCATCATTGTCGCCTGCGGTGCGACGCTCTTTCCCCACGGCGTCCGGGTCGAGACGGCCGAGGAGGCGGCGATGGCGATCGAGCCCTTTGCCGGTCGATTCGCCGCGTTGCTGTTCGGCTTCGGCCTGTTTAACTCCTCCATCGCGGCAGCGGCAGTCATCCCCCTGTCAACGGCATATGCGGTCTGCGAGGGGCTCGGTTTGGAGACCGGAGTTGATCGGACCGTCCGCGAGGCACCGGGGTTTTTCTCTATCTACCTGACCATGGTGGCGGCGAGTGCCCTCCTCATCCTCTGGCCAAAGGCGCCGCTGATCACCATCATGTACCTCTCGCAGACCCTGAACGGGATCCTGCTCCCGTTCGTGCTGATCTTCATGCTCCTCCTGATCAACGACCGGGCGATCATGGGCGCCCGCGTCAACTCGCCGGTCTACAATCTGGTCGCGTGGGGGACGGCCTTCCTGATGGTCGTTCTGACCCTCCTGCTGATTGTGACCTCGCTCGTCTGATGCGGATCGCGGTGGGACACGGGCCTTTTTCTTGACAGGTTCTGGCTGAAGAGGGTAAAAGAGACCGGGGCGGATGAGGCATGGGCCCGAAGCGGCGGTACGCGTCTGCGATCAAGGACTGGCCGGCGGAGGAGCGGCCGAGGGAACGGCTGCTGGCGCAGGGCCCGGGCGCTCTCACCACCGCGGAACTGCTGGCGATCCTCCTGCGGACCGGGACCGGAGGCCAGAGCGCCGTCGAGCTGGCCCGCGCTCTCCTGGAAAAGACCGGTGGGCTCCGGGAGCTGGAGCGGCGAGGGGCGGAGGAGCTGCAGGAGGCGAAGGGGCTGGGGTCGGCCAAGATCGCTCAACTCAAGGCGGCACTGGAGCTGGGCCGGCGCCTGCTGGCCGAGGAGAAGAAAGTCCTGGGAGCGGTGAGCTCTTCGAAGGAGGTCTACGAGTGGCTCCGACCGCAGATGCAGGGTCTCACCAAAGAGGTGTTCAAGGTGCTTCTGCTCAACAGCAATAATGAGATCCGGGAGACCGTCACCGCCTCCGAGGGGTCGGTCACCGAGAGCCCCGTGTACCTCCGGGAGCTGGTGGACCTTGCCAACCGGCACCATGCCGCTGGCTTGATCGTCGCGCACAACCACCCCTCCGGCAATCCCCGTCCAAGCCCGACCGACAAGACACTGACCGAGGAGCTGGTCTTCATGGGGCGTCTGATGCGGATCCGTGTGCTGGATCATCTGATCATCGGGGACGACCGCTATTTCAGTTTCGCTGACGAAGGGCTGATCGACCAGTACGGCGCCGCGTTCGACACACGCCGGGCGCGGTAGGACATCGAATACGACGTCGACGGAGGTGTGATGCCGTGTCTCGCGGGGTAGTGTCGAAAGTCGGAGGTATTGGAGGATTGCTGGCCCTCGTGCTGTTGGGGGGGTGTCAGTTGCTTCAGCTTGTTCCACCCGAGATCAGGTCGCCGAAAATGCCGTTCAGGATGTCCCCCCTCAAGCACGAGGTCACGCTTCAGCCCGCCCAGGGGATGGGCTCTGCTCCGTTCAAGGTCGATCAGGCCCAGGCCGGCCCGGCCGAGGTGAAGCTCACCCTGTCCAATCCTGCCGGCTCTTCCATCCGAGTGGTGTGGGCCGAGGGAACGTTCATCACAGCCGACAGTATCACCTACTCGATCGGGTTGAAGGGCAGCCCTAGCCAGAAGGCCGGATCGTCGCCGGAGCCGACAACGATTGACTCCAAAGGACAGGTTCAAGTCACGGTCGTCGCCCTCACCAAGGATGGCCAGCCGGTCGCTCCGGCGGGTAAGCCGATGGAGCCGCCCTATCGGGTGGGGCTCAAGCTCACTGTAGAGACAGGCGACAAGACGTGGAAGGGGACGCTGTGGGTCTTCGTCTCGTAAAAAATCTCAGACACTGGGGTACCTCACTGATGACGATATGGGGCCAAGGAGTCCGATCACGTGGAACAACCATGAAGAGCCGACTTCTTCAAAGCGCCGCCGTGATGGCCGGGATTGTCCTGACGCTGGCTCTCGAAATCTGCTTTGTGCTGAACGGGTGGAGTGCAGAGTCAACAAAGGGCAGTGGACACGAAGACCATCAGATGATGATGCGCCATGACAGCCCAGCGATGCAGAAGGGCGGCTATGCATTGCCGAAGGGGTGGCGGTTCGCCCTTCCCCCTGGGAACGTGGTGGCTGGACGAAAGGCATTTGCCGACTTCGAGTGCTTCAAATGCCACGAGGTTCAGGGGGAAAAGTTTCCCGCGCCGCAACCCGACCAGGGGGGAGTGGGGCCTGCCCTTTCCGGGATGGGTCCCATGCACCCGGCAGAGTACTTCGCCGAGGCGATCATCAACCCGAACACCTCAGCGGTCTGGCGGATCAAGCACCACAAGGAAGAAAAGAAAGGGTATCTCGGCCCCGACGGCACAACGAAGATGCCGAGCTACAACGGTGCGATGACCGTCCAGCAGCTCGTGGATCTTGTGGCCTACCTGAAGAGCCTGACACTGCCCGCCGAACACAAGCATTGAGATGAGTGCGGGGTGCGAGGTGCGAAGTGCAGAAGCGAATAGCGGCTCGCCCCTCGGATGGAAAAGGGGTGGTGAAGCGCGATCTCTATCAGAGGCAACGCGGGTACTTTGTCCGGATCTACCAGGCGGGCAGGCCAACGCCCTGGCCCTCAACGGAACCGACGCCCTCTGTCACCCGCGTGGCACGCACCCTCCAGCGACGCCTGCGAGGCGGTCGAGTGTTGGACCTCGGCTGCGGCGAGGGACGGCATACGCTCCTCTTCGCCAGGCACGGATTTAGCACCGTGGGTCTCGACTATACCTCTCCGCCCCTCGAGACGGTCGCCAAGCTGGCTCGCCAAGCCCGGCTCGCTGGCCGAATCAAGCTCATCATGGGTGATGCCCTTCTGCCGCCTCTCAAGCCGGAAAGTTTCGATGTGTTGGTGGACTATGGTTGCTTCCATCACGTCAAGAAGGCCGACTGGTCGATTTACCTCGACCGTGTCCTGAGCCTCTTGAAGCCCACGGGATATTTCCACCTCACGGTCTTCAGCACCAAGTTCAAGCACTACCCGGGCGAGCGGCGGACCCGCAACTGGAACGTTCACCGCAATCACTATGACCGCTTCTTCGTGAAGCGTGATTTCGCCAAGATCTTCGGCGACCGGTGCCAGATCTTGACAATTGAGGAAGAGCACAAGGCACTGGATGGCTTCTTTCACGTGCTGATGCGGAAATCTCCTACGAACCTACCGAGGTCGGAACAGCGCAGACGATGAAGATCGCGATCATGGGGACAGGTGGGGTTGGCGGGTACTTTGGCGCCCTGTTACACCGCGCGGGCGAACAGGTGTGGTTCATTGCACGAGGCGAGCACCTGCGAGCCCTGCAAGCACACGGTCTGCGGGTGAGCAGTGTCCTGGGCGACTTCACCATCCCGGTGACAGCGACCGACAATCCGGTCGAGGTGGGAGTGGCTGATCTGGTTCTCTTCGGCGTCAAGTCGTATGACACCAAGGCGGCGGCAGAGCGGATGAAGCCGATGATCGGCCCAAGGACAACGATCCTCTGCGTTCAGAACGGGGTGGATACCCCGGAGCAGCTCGCGGCGATCTACGGAAAGCGCGCCGTCTTGCCTGCCGTCGTCCATATCTTCTCTGCTGTGAGGGCGCCCGGCATCATCGCCCAGACGGGTGGCCCGCGCAAGGTCACATTCGGCGAGCCGGATGGGTCGATCACCCAGCGTGTGGAGCGGATCTTCGAGGTCCTCAAGAAGGCCGAGATCAATTGCGAGCGTTCGACCCGGATCATGGCCGATCTCTGGGAGAAGTTCCTGTTCATCGCCGCCATCGGCGGGATGACGGCCCTGACCCGCGCGCCGGTCGGCGAGATCCGGAGTTGCATCGAATCTCGGGCGATGCTTCGCGCGGTGATGGAGGAGGTCGAGGCCGTCGCACGGGCCAGGCGGATCCCGATCGCACCCAACGCGGTGGAGCAGGCCATGCAGTTCACTGACGGCCTGGGACCCGAGAGTCGCGCCTCCCTCTACAACGACCTTGTGGCCGGCAAGGGGTTGGAGCTTGACGCGCTGGCAGGCGCCGTCGTCCGGTTCGGCGAAGAGACCGGCATCGCTACGCCGATGAATCGGGCGATCTACGGCGCACTCAAGGTGCATGACCTCAAGGCTCGCGGGGAGCTCGCGGTCCGCTGAGGCCCGCCATGGGCCAAGTATGGTGTCTCAGAAATCCGTTGAACGAGTTGTGTCATTCTGAGGCCCTTCGCGTGTCATTCTGAGGCGGAGCCGAAGAATCTCAAAGACTGCTCAGGGCAGGCTCTGGCGAAGAATCTCTAGACGATCTGAGATCCTTCACTTCGTTCAGGATGACAGGCACTTCGTTCAGGATGACAGGCTTTCACCAAAGATCCATAATCGTGCGACTTATTGAGCGAACTTCTGAGACAGGACACTAGCGGGACCAATGGCGCGGCATCGGCTTGCGGCCGACGCCGGCAGAGGCTGGTGAAGCTGACCGGGGCGGCGTCCTTGCGAGCGGCGCTGCTGGGCGTCATCCTCGGTCTCGTGCTCAGCGGTATCCCCGGCTCCTCAGCATCCGCCACTGAGGCGGGACTTCCCTCCGTCGCCCTCCCGAGCATTGACGATCCGCAGACGCGCGAAATCCTCGCGAACCCCACCCTTCGCCAGCACATTACGAGGATCCGCTTTCCGGGGGACCGCCGCACGTATGAGTTCCTCGTGAGTCACCCGCCTCTGGCGACCCAACTGGCCAGGCGCCTGCATCCCTCACTGGAGCGGTATACCGTCACGCAGGTCGCGGAGGGGTTCTACACCGTCGAAGACCGCGGCGCCCTCAGGGGTGAGGCGAGGCTGATCCAGGTGACCAACGGTCAGCGCGTCTATCGGGTTGAGGGGGAGTTCCGATCCCTGGCGAACCTCCTCCGCTTCACCGGGCGGATGGTCCTTGTGCTAGACTACCGGGAGGTGCGGGAAGGAGGCCGGACCTACATAGAGAGCGACCCCGACTTCTACTTGCGGATCGATCATCTCTTCTACGGCTTCATGGCGAAGCTGCTGACGCCCCTTGTTCGCTTCCTCATCGAGCGCCGGGTGAACATGATCGTCGAGGCATCCACCAAGCTCTTTGAACAGGTCGTCAAGGATCCCGAGAGGCTCTATCAGGAGATGGCCACATGGAGAGAGGTTCGGCCAGAGGACCTGGAGGCGTACCGGCAGGCCTTCGTCTCCAAGGACTCAACGGGAAGGCGATGACGCTGCACGAAGCGATCGGCCAACTCTTTATCCTCGGCTTCGACGGTCGCGAGCCGTCTGAGGCTCTCGAGGCCTTTGTCCGCGAGTGCAATCCAGGCGGCCTCATGCTGTTCTCGCGGAACGTGGGCAGTCCGGAAGAAGTGGCCGAACTGACCGCGGCGCTGCAAGCCGCAGCGCCCACCCCGCTCTTCATCGCGATTGACCAGGAGGGAGGCAGGGTGGCTCGCCTCGGGCCCCCGTTCACCCAGTGGCCGTCCCCCTCGGTGGTCGGGACTGTCGGCTCGATCAAGCTTACCTACGCCTTGGGCGAGGCAATCGCCAGGGAACTCCTGGCCGTCGGGATCAACATGAACATGGCGCCGGTCCTCGATGTCCAGACCAACCCGGCGAACCCGGTGATCGGGGACCGCAGCTTTGGCGCCGACCCGCAGATGGTTGCCCAGCTCGGGACGGCGTTCTTCTGGGGACATCGCGACATCGGGGTGCTGGCTGTGGGCAAGCACTTCCCGGGCCACGGGGACACCGCTGTAGACTCTCACTTGGCGCTCCCGGTCGTGCCGCACGAACTGGCCAGGCTCTTAGAGGTCGAACTTGCCCCATTCATCGAGGTGATCGGCGAGGGGATTGCCGCGCTGATGACTGCTCACCTCCTGATTCCCGCCCTGGACCCCGAACGGCCAGCCACCCTGTCGCGGCCGATCCTGACCGATTTGCTGCGGGAGCGGATGCGTTTCTCGGGCTTGGTCATGAGCGACGACCTCTTGATGCGAGGCATCGCCGATGCGACTCCCCCAGGTGAGGCAGCCGTCCGCTTCCTCGAAGCTGGTGGCGATCTCATCCTGATCTGTAAAGACGAGACGGCGCAGCGGCAGGCGCTCGCTGCAGTGGCTGAGGCGGTCGAGAGGGGGCGGCTCTCCGAGGCGCGCGTAGAGGAATCGCGTGATCGGATCGCCAGGGCAAAGGCCCATTACGTGCGCCAAGATAGCTCTGTCTCCTCCGATACGCTTCGCCAGGTCGTGGGCTGTGACGCCCACCGGCGTCTGGCCCAGTTATTGCGGAGCAGAGCGCCGTAGGGGAGACGATCGGCCCGAGCGTGCATCCGTCAAGAAATCGTTTACATCTGGACCCCCCTTCGGCATAATGCCTGTAGGTGATCCATCGCGTAAAGACTCGTCCGAGAAGGCACTCTGATCAGTGGATCCCCTTGTTGCTGGAAAAGGGGGAACGTGACAAAGGGCCGAGATTTATCATTTATCAAGCCCCACCGCTTCGGAACGGCCGCCGCGGGATGCGCCTGATTCGCGCGGTTGTTCCTGTCGTCATGCTGGCGCTCACCGCATGCAGTGTAGGCGCCGGCCTCCAAGTCGTTTCTGCCCCCGATGACAAGATCCGCGTCGAGCGGATCGCCCAGACGCTCCTGAAGACCCTTCCGTTCAAGTATCTCGGGAGGTCGTTCGCGTTCCACATTGTGGGCGATGACCGGGCCTCCGGATGGAATATCGCCCCAGGAATCATTTACATCAGCCAGCCCGCAGCTCGTCATGCGTCCGACGATGAGCTGGCCCAGCTCATCGCCCACTCCATTGGTCACGACCTTCTGGCCCATCCCGTGAGCAAGACGGATGTCTCGGATAGTCGCCTGGCGGCGGAGCTCACCGCCATTGCGGTCGTGCCGGGGGGGATCCTGCTTGGAGGCATCTTCGAAGGGGCGACGGCCAGCAGTGACTATACGCTCGCCCAGGAGATCGAAGCGGAGCGAATCGGGTTGCGGATCTGGCTTCGCAGCGGCCGGGACTGTGCGACGTGGATAGCGCTACGCCAGGGGCAGAAGGAAGGGGGAGGCAGTTGGCACGAGGCGATCAAAGATGTGGCCCCGCCCCTCGACGACCTAGCCGCAGTTGCGTACAGGGAGTGCGTCGGACGTCAGTAAAGAACAGTGCGAGGTGCGGGGTGCGGGGTACGACATGCGGAGGGCGGGGGATCAGCGCCGATGGGCTCTGTTGGCATGTTGAACAAGGGTTCGAAAGAGGGCGAGCTGCTCGGGATGGCGGGCGACCATCCGCTCGGGGTGCCACTGGACCGCGAGGAGGAAGCGCCCCGGACCCTCAACCCCCTCGATGACCCCGTCGCGGGCGACGGCGCTGACCTCGAGGGCTGGCGCCAGATCGCGGACGATCTGGTGGTGGGTGCTGGTCACGGGAAACTCTCGGGCGCCGACGATCTCGGCGAGGCGGGAATGTGCCGCGATGTTCACTAGGTGAGCGACTTCTCCCCGCCGCTCCTTCGGGCTCTGGTGCACCGGGTCGGTCCTGTGCCGATACGAGAGATCCTGATAAAGGCTACCGCCCAGCGCGACGTTCAAAACCTGGAGCCCGCGGCAGATCCCTAAGAACGGCAGGTCTCGGTCGCGGGCGGCGTGAATCAACTCCACCTCAAAGCGATCTCGCTCTTCGTCGATCTCCCCGCATCGCTCCAGCACGATCTGTCCGTAGAATGACGGGTGGATGTCGGCCCCACCTGTCATGATAAGCCCGTCGATGGCCTCGAGGTACTCCTCGATTAGGGCAGACCCGCTTCGACTGTGCTCAGCGCAGGCTTCGGCGGAGTTCAGGGCGTGGGGGGTGGGAAGGATCAACGGCAAGCCGCCGGCCTCAAGGACGGCGCGACTGTATCCATCCAGGACCGCCTCCCAGCGCTCCTCGTCGTCCTGATAATGCCAACTTGTGATCCCGATCTTCGGTCGCGTAGTCATTCTCTTCCAGACCTGAAACACCCGCTCCTCGGATCTTGTGCTATTCCATCCTACTCAGATCTCGGTTTGAGATCAATCGTACTCAGGGTCTAGCCCATAGGCTCCACTATGGATAATCGGGGGCAACTACTGAGAGGAGGTGATGGTAGCCCCAGGGCGAAGGCCGGACAGCATCCGTGACACGCCGAGGCCGGCAAGGATGATGAGAAACGCCTCAGCGGGGAGGCGGAAGCGGGCCGAGGTGATGATCAAGATCGAGGGCAGCGCGACCCCGATCATCGCCACGTATACCAGGGTAAGTCGGCGCCACCGACTGCCGGACGTTATAGCGCCTACTAACCCTAAGGCCGCTGCCCCTAAGTAACTCAAACGGTAGAGCGGGTGACTGGACTTCGGGTTGGTGGGATCAAAGGTGGCAAAGTAGCATAAGCGCCGCAGGCACATGCGAATGTAATGTGCAGGGTTCTCTCGAAGGAATCCCCGAATCAGGACGCCGAAGGCATCCATCCTCTCGACCTCGGTTGGCATCTGAGCCAGTCGCGCCCGAAACTCAGCGGGGAGGACTGAGTCCACACTTATACCCTGGCGTCGCTCCCGAAGCAGCCTGCGGTAGCGCCCAACGAAATCCATAATCGATGCTTCCCGCTCCCCGTCTTGTGGGGGCAGGATTAGTTTGTCCGTACCTGAAGCCTCCGGCCCATTCCCCTGCCACAGAACGTACCAGAAGCTGTCTTTAATCAGCATGAGCCGATGATGAACCGCCCAATTCCGGATCGTCCAGGGTGTAAGCGCAACGAAAACAACGACGGCCGTCAGGCCGACGTATCGGGCGGCTCCGGGCCACCCAATGCGGGATCTCCAGACGATGCCTAAGTACCCAAGGATGGCCGCCCCCGGTAATAGGAGTATTGGATCGGTAAGCGCCCCGAGCCCGATCCAGACGCCCAACATCATGAGGTTAGCATGGCGATGATCTTCAACGATGCGCAAGCCTGCCAGAACCATGAGCGCCAGCCACGCCATGGCGAAGGTCACAGGCTGGACGTGAGTGACTGAAATGACAAAAGCGGGGTAAACTGCGCACCCAAAGCCAGCCAGGAGCCGTGCCCGATCACCACCAATCTGTCTCGCTATTTCCGAGATCGCATACACCGATGCCACAGAGGCAACGACGGCAAAAAGCTGAAAGAGTAAGAGGGCTAACGGCCTGCCGACACCAAACACCGCATAGCAAGCCGCTAGTAGCAGGGGAATAAGCGGAGCCTGCTGTGAGGTCAGCCCCAACGGCCCGTAGAACGGGAAGGAGAAGCCTCGGCCCATAATGAGGTTTGTAGCAATTATGTGATGCTCATAGGCTGTTTCTGTCGCTAAATAACTTCTCAATGCGAAGATTGTTCCTAGGCGGAGGATTGCAGCCAGACCGAACACCCAAATGGCTGTCTTGCCTCCACTCGTGGCCCCGGGGGCCGTGTTATGTTGAACGCTTTGAGACAGCATATCACATCGAGGAGGTCAGTGTGCTTCCCCAGCAACTGGCAGGACCCGGAAGACTACCACTCTATTCTGTTCGGAAATCTTCTTCACCGGAAGGGTTGACTCCACATAGTCTCGAACATGAGAGTGATCGAAAGGTGGGTGGATGATCACGTATTGCACCTGGAGTGCCGCTAGGTCCGCGAGTGGCGACCACTCAGAGCTGTCCGACGTTGTGTCGGGGGCCAGATTTTCGCCCTGAAGCTCCAGGATTCTGCGCAGAAGGGGACGCGAAGCAAGGGCCTGAATCTTGATGTCCGGAACACGCGAGACATGCCCGCCGAGAAGTTTCTTCCCATGCACAGTCTGGTAAAACAAAAACAAAGAGCGAAATTCCCCGACTCCTTTGGTGATACCGCTAGTCCGGCCCAAGGGAATTTCGAGAATAGTGAACACGCCGGGCTCCTTCGCAATCTGCTCGTATTCCATGGGTGCGACGGGTCTGAATGCTGGGAACGGGATGGCCAAGTATTCGAAGACGATGGTAAGCACGATTACTAGGAAGATCAAGGCCCGGCCTACGCGGCCCTTGAACGTGTTGATCAGCCGACTGCAAGAAAAGGCGACAAGGACTGCTAGGGAGAGCATGACCATGATGTCGAAGCGGCTTGGCACCCGCAGGTTGTTGAGGATCGGCGTGAGCATGATGATCCAGTATGGCAGGGGGATCAGTTTGATGCTCTTGCCAAGGATTCTGGGGAACGGGCCGAG
>JBGQIR010000031.1:0-12620 GCA_041498535.1 Methylomirabilis sp. (SeqCode) | reverse complement strand
CAACTGCTTGATCCCCTTTGCTTCCTCCGGCTCGAGTTCATACAGGTCTTTGTCGATTGGCTTGCCGGGGTCGATCTTCTTCTGGATCCCGTCGAGGCCAGCCATCAGCATTGCGCTGAAGGCCAGGTAGGGATTGCAGCTCGGATCGGGGGTCCGGAATTCGATCCGCTTTGCCCCCTCGCTCTTGGAGTACACCGGGATCCTGGCGCAGGCCGAGCGGTTGCGCTGGCTGTACACCAGGTTGATCGGCGCCTCGTAGCCAGGCACCAGCCGCCGATAGGAGTTGGTGGTCGGGGCGATAAGGGCGCACAGGGCCGGGGCGTGTTTCAGGAGCCCGCCGATGTAATGGAGCGCCGCGGAGGAAATATCACCGTATCCGCCGAGTTGCCAGAAGATATTCTTCCCGCCCTTCCAGAGACTCTGGTGGACGTGCATCCCCGAGCCATTGTCCTGGAAGATCGGCTTGGGCATGAAGGTGGCCGTCTTGCCGTGCTTTCTGGCGGTGTTCTTGGCACAGTACTTGTACCAGAGCACGCTGTCGGCCATCTTGGTGAGGGTGCCATACCGCATATCTACCTCGGTCTGGCCGCCCGAGGCAACCTCGTGGTGGTGCACCTCCACCAGAACCCCTACAGATTCCAGCGCCAGGACCATCTCCGAGCGGATGTCCTGAAACTTGTCCATGGGGGGCACTGGGAAATAGCCCTGCTTATAGCGGGGCTTGTAGCCGAGGTTCGGCTTCTCTTCCCTCCCCGAGTTCCAGAACCCCGCCTCGGAGTCGATGAAGTAGTAGCCATGCTGGTAGCTCTGGTCGAACCTGATGTCGTCAAAGAAGAAAAACTCCAGCTCAGGCCCAAAATAGGAGGTGTCCGCGATCGCGGTTGACTTGAGGTAGGCCTCGGCCTTCTGGGCAATGTACCGCGGGTCCCGGCTGTACAGTTGCCGCGTCACCGGATCCATGACGTTGCAGATCACGACCAGGGTGGGCACCGTCAGGAACGGGTCCATGGCCGCGGTTGCCGGATCCGGGATCAGGAGCATGTCCGACTCATGAATCTGCTGAAACCCTCGAATTGAGGAGCCATCGAACCCGATCCCGTCGGCGAACAGCTCCTCCGTCAACTCGCGTACAGGAATTGAGAAATGCTGCCAGAGGCCGGGTAGATCGATGAACCTGAGGTCAACGATCTTTGCGCCCCGCTCCTTCGCTAGCTTGACGACATCCTTTGGTGTCATAGGACCTGATTCCTCCTTATCGCTTATCGGATCGAACAGTTCGCCAGTGAATGATCCCTGGAGCGCCGTGACTGCCTAATGGCGCGCCGTCAAATCGCCGCCTCTCCCCTCTCGCCGGTTCGGATCCTGATGACGTCATCGATCGATACGATGAAGATCTTCCCGTCTCCGATCCGGCCGGTCTTGGCCGACGACAGGATCGTTTCCACGACCTTGTCGCACTTCTCGTTCGGAACGACGATCTCGATCTTCACCTTGGGCAGAAAATCGATGGTGTACTCGCTGCCCCTGTACAGTTCCGTGTGCCCTTTCTGCCGGCCGAAGCCTTTGACCTCGCTGACGGTGAGACCCTGGATCCCTACCTCGGCCAGAGAGCTCTTCACCTCATCGAGTTTGAAGGGCTTGATGATTGCCTCGATCTTCTTCATACGCCGTCCTCCGTCTCTGAAGGGGTTCGCATTCCCAACAAGGGGATCATGCGCCCGGTCCAGGCCCCAGAACGATGCTCGTACCGTTCCAACTATTTATGGCGACTTTGCCGTTCCGCACGGTCGCGACCATTGCCACAAGACACGCCGCTCAAATTCGGCGCATCAAGTTGGAACGGCACTAGCCTTTACCTCTAGGTCGCTTGGAAAAGCAAGTCGTATGCCAAAGGAATTTGAGACTTCAACCCCACTCCACCACTCTACGAGTCCACCAAACCCGCAGCCTTGCGGCCTTTCCAGCCGTCTTCTCGCGTCAGGGGATGACGGCCCTGCCGAAGCTTTACGCACCGTCGCGCCAGCCTGACCTGTTTTTATGCACTTACAACCGGGCCTCGCGGAGATATTTGGTCGCATCCTCCGGCAGGACCGGATTGATGTAAAACCCGCTTCCCCACTCGAACCCGGCCACCTTGGTCAGCGTCGGCATTATCTCGAGATGCCAGTGATAATGGTTCACCTCGGTCTCCTGCAGTGGCGACGTGTGAATCAGGTAATTGTAGGGCGGGTTGATCAGGATCTGGTCCATCCGGCCAAGGACCTCCTTCAGGATTCTCGCGCAGCTCACGATGTCGTGTTTCTGCACGTCCTGGAAGAAGGGCTCGTGGCTCCTAGGGAGGATCCAGGTCTCGAACGGAAAGCGAGACGCAAAGGGCGCGATGGCAACGAACGCGTCGTTCAGCGCGATCACCCTGATGTCCTGCTGCAGCTCCTGACGGATGATATCGCAGTAGATGCATCGATCCTTGTAGTCGAAATAGCTCTTGGCTCCATCCAACTCCTCTCTGGCGCGCTTTGGGACGATCGGGGTAGCAATGAGCTGGGAGTGAGGGTGTTCCAAGGAGGCGCCAGCTTGCTCGCCATGGTTCTTGAAGATCAGGATGTAGCGGAAGCGGTCGTCTTTCTTGAGATCGAGTATCCGGTCCCGGTAGGCCCACAGGATATCCTCTACCCTCTCATCTGGCATCGCGGAGAGGACGTCATCGTGGTTGGGGGATTCGATGATCACCTCGTGGGCGCCGATCCCGTTCATCTTGTCGTAGATCCCTTCACCCTCCCGATCCAGCTCCCCCTCGATCTGAAGCGCCGGGAACTTATTCGGCACCACGCGAAGGTGCCACCCCGTACGGTTAGGCGGGCTGCCGTCCTTGCGGTAGACCATGATCTCGGGGGGGGTCTTGTCCTCGTGTCCTGGACAGAATGGGCAGAAACCCAATTTCTTCGGCGGCGGAACGGTGGCAAAGTCGGATGGACGCTTTGCGCGCTCTGTCGAGATAATGACCCATCGTGAGGTGATCGGATCCTTGCGAAGCTGCGGCATTCTGTTGCCTTATCCTCTGTGGGGAAATCTAGCTACAGCAGCAGCGGTACACTAGATCACTCGGCTGGAAATGTCAATGGGTGGAACTTCAGAGAGTGGCGATCTGGCCTATTTGCTTGGGGGATTCACCCTGCGCGATGACGGCTTGGAACCGCCACACCTCGTCCGCGCCATGGCCTGCCTCAGGAGCGTCACCACGGTGCGTTGCATCCCGAGCGGCAAGCCGTCCACGGTCAGTCCTCGTTGTCCCGAGAGCCCGTCCCGAGCGCCTGCCAGCACGCAGGCCTTGAGCATCCTGGCCTCGTCCATAGGGTGATGGAGGAGTCGAGCATCGCCCAGCCGAAGCGCCAATCCGGCCACCATGGCATAGGCACCCCAGTTGGACACCGATGACACGACGACCAGCTCGGCTGGCACGGCGCACGCGATGCTCGAGTGACAGGGACATGCACAGGGACGCGACATGGCTGGAATCTTCAGCCGAGGCGTCATGATCCTTCCGAAACCAAGCTCGTTCCCCCTGTCGCCCACGCCGATCGTCAGGACCCTTCGCCGCCGCGCCAGCGCGAAGAGGGCCTCGACACCTCCATGAGCGACGGTGACATCCTCCCCGATCGCGTTATGCGTGATTCCCAGACTGTTCGGCCCGAGTCGCTCGATGGAAATCACTGCCGCCGGCTTGACGCGATCCCAAAGGCTCGCAGCAGCGAGGCCCGCAGAATCGCCGCGAACGGGGAATCGCGCATAGCGGACAGCCTGCCGCCAAGCGGCGTCGCGGGAGCCGTTGGCCAGCGCATTCAGCGCCGCCACGATCGGCCGCCGAAATCGGGCCTCCGCCACCAGGAACGGGCGCACGCCGAAGGCGAGTACCAGCCCTCTGGAGAGCACCGCGGCCCCGAGCGGGCCGTCAGTTTCGCCTTGGGGCAAGGAGGGGGCCGCGCCGGCTCCCGTGAGCAAGAGCACGCCCGCGCCCGGATGAAGCGCCGCCTCGAGCCGCCTGGCGGCCGCGGCGCAGAGCGGCTCACCTGCCAGGCTCCGGGCAGCCTGATACAGTCTGGCGAGCTGGCCCGTCCGGCCCGTTGTCCCCGTCCCGCCGAGCAGACAGATCCGATCAATCGCCTCAAAGAGCTGAGAGGACACTGCGCTCATTGCCGCCTGACGGTAACACGCGCCCGCAACTTGTTGCTCGTGTTCCCCAGCTCGTCAACCACGAAGACCTCGAAGACCCGGATCCCCTCGGTCTCCCACTTGAAGGTGGCCTCGACCTTACCGATGGCCTGCCCGTATTTACCATCCCTGAGATCCAGAACGGTGGGCGCAAGGACCTGCGTGTAGACCCATTCCCGAACCTCTGAAGGGAAGATGTGAGCTTCGACGAGATCGGCGTCGGTGTCTTCGAAATCAAAGGTGAGCCTTACCTCTTCCCCGACCCTGACCTTCTCCGGTTCGATCCGAAGATTGGAGATGACCGGCACCCCCGGACCGGGTAACGTCGGCTCAATCCGCCAGGTCGCGCATGCCGAAAGAGCGAGGGCCAGGCCGCCAACCAGCGTCACCCACCTCACCGCACCCCTCCTCGACGGTGACTCATCGTCACTCCCCTTTCTTGGATTCCCCTTCCACCCGCTCCTCAATAGTGACCCGGTACGTCCCCTTGCCTTCTTGCACGCCGACTCGATATGATCTGCCTCCGAGCCGGAGGGCATAGGACCGCCGATCCCCCCACCTCTGCCATGACTGCACCAACGCCTGACACTTTGCCTCGTAGGCCCTCCAGGCCGCCTGCGCCTCTTGCACCGAGGCCCGGCAAAAGCGGACGACGTGGCCCGGGGTGGCCTGGGCCAGCCGATAGGTATCCTCTCTGAGGATCACCCCAATCTTTGTGTACCCGCCGGTCGTCTGGCGGTCGGCCAGCAAGACGATCGGTTGGCCATCTGCAGGCACCTGAATTGCGCCCCACGGGATCGAGTCAGAGATGATATCCGCGCCTGACCGATGCGCGATCGGCGGTCCCTGTAGCCTAACGCCCATCCGATCCATCTCTGGCGCGAGACGAAAGGTTCCGGTCAGAAACGTCTCAATCCCCTCGGGCGTGAACCGATCCTCCTGCGGCCCAAGGATCACGCGCAGCGTGAGCACCTCGTGAGGAGCACCCCACCACCCTGCAGGAAGCCGGCGCCCCATGATTTCCAGGGGTCGTGTGCCGGTCACGCCGACCGGCAGGCGATCACCCGTGCGCAGGGCCCGGCCATGGAAACCCCCAAACGCCGCAGGGAGGCAGGTGGAGCGACTTCCCAGCAGAACCGGGACGTCGATCCCTCCGGCAATAGCCAGGTAGGCGCGCAGTCCCTGCCGCGCGCGCCCAAGCTCAAGCAGTTGGCCCCTCCGAACGCCCATGGCCGCGCCGGACTCGATCGGCCTTCCGTCCAGGCGCGGCTCCATATCGGCGCCCACGATGGCCACGACCAGATCGGTGAGCGCACGGAGAGCCGGTCCCTCTCCCGTCGCTTCCAATGCCGCCGCCGATTCCTCGTTATCGACCAGCAGGTTCGCAGCCCTGAAGGCCGCCTGATCCATCGCGCCGGAGGTCGGCACGCCATACTTCTGATACCCGATCCGTCCACGATCCTGAACGGTGCTCAACAACCCTGGCCTGACAACCTCAAGGGCTTCCACTCGTCCCCTTCTGAGACCCGTACTTCTCAATTCTCACGAAGCGCACCTTGTCACCCGGAAGGATCGGGGTCGGCACCTGATGAGAAGCATCGAAGAGAGACAGATGGGTGCGGCCGATGATTCGCCACCCGCCCGGGCTCTCCAGAGGATAGACGCCGGTCTGCGTCCCGGCGATCCCGACCGAGCCCGCCGGCACCCTCAAGCGCGGTGTGGCGAGCCGAGGGACCGAGAGCCGTTCCGACAGCCCTCCCAGGTAGGCGAATCCCACCATGAAGCCCAGCATGTAGACGTGATAGAGCGGCTCGGTGTGCAGACCAATCACCTCATCCTGTGAGAGGCCGGTGTGGCCAGCGACGAAGTCGAGGTCGGGACCGTATTCGCCCCCGTACACCGTTGGGATTTCCAGAATCTTCGGCGGCTTCTCCCCCTCGTCCCCCAATGAATTCCGAAGTGCTTGGACGTGATCCTTCAGGGCATCCCGGCCCATGACGAGCGGATCGTAGTAGATCGCCAGCGATCGGTAGGTGGGAACAGCCTCCTGGATGCCGTCAAGCCCGGCCCGTTCGACGGCAAGGCCGAGGGCGCGAACTTGCAGGTTCAACGCGATGTCGATCCGGTCGCCGAGCTCGACCACGAGGCAGCTCTCCCCGGCATCGAGAAACCTAACCCCGATCCGAGAGTCACGTGACACCTAACGACCTCCGAAACACCTTGCGCAGACCTCGGCAGTTTGCGACGGTACCAGCCTAGACTCTTATTTTCAGTTCGGGGCTAATCGGCAAGGAGTTCCCCCAAGGGGACAAGCTTCACCCCTGCCCCAGCCAGCCGCTCTCGGAGCCGCTTCGCGATCGCCGCAACGCCTAGAGTGTCGCCGTGCAGACAGATGCTGTCAACCGTCAAGGCGATCATCCGGCCGGTAATGGCTCTCACCTTTCCCTCCAGCATCATCAGAACCCGATCGGCGACGGCATCGGGATCAGTGACAAGCGCCCCAGGCAGCCGTCGAGAAACCAGGCTCCCGTCCTCATTGTAGGCTCGATCGCCAAACCCTTCCCGCGCCACCCTTAGCCCGGCCGCTTGCCCGGCACGGACGAGCTCGGACTCCGGAGGGCCAACCAGGATCAATGTCGGATCAGCCTCGACGACCGCCTCCGCGATCTCCTCCGACAGCGCTCGATCCTTGGCGGCAACAGTGTAGAGAGCGCCATGGGGTTTGACATGCTGAAGTCGAAGTCCCTCGGCCTTCGCGAAGGCAGCCAGCGCGCCAATCTGATAGAGGAGATAGTCCTTCGCCTGTCCCGGGGAGAGCTGCATCGGCCGCCGACCAAACCCGAGCAGGTCCGGGTAGCCGGGGTGCGCCCCGATCCGCACGCCATGGGTGTTGGCGAGGGTGACGGTTCGCCGCATCACCTGGGGATCCCCGGCGTGCCATCCACATGCAATACTCGCGGAGGTGATGTGGGGCATGAGCGCCTCATCGTTTCCCATCGTCCAGGCCCCGTAACTCTCCCCCATATCACAATTGATATCGATCTTCATGTCGGCTACGCTGTCACGTCGTTGAGGTTGGGTGAATCGTCGCTGACCCGATCGCCAGGTTACTGAGAGTCGGTGCGTTGCAGGAGAATGCTTGTCGTCAGATCAGTTGACATGGCGTGGATTTTACAATAATGTTGCAAGGAGTCAAAAGATTTCACACGAAAGGCACTCTTCGGAGACCGTCAAGGAGGCAGCGATGACTGAAACAATCACTCGGGTAGATTACTTCTACATTGAAACCCCCGACAAGCCCGGGGAGGCGGCGAGAGCCCTATCCACCTTGAGAGGCGCGGGGATCAACCTGCTGGCCTTTACCGGCTTCCCCAAGGGCCGGCGATTCCAGTTGGATTTCATTCCGGTAGATCCGGCGGCCTTTGTGAAAGTCGCGAAGAAGGCCGGATGGAAGCTCAGCGCGAAAAAGAGCGGCTTTCTCATCCAGGGTGAAGACCGGATCGGGGCCGTTGCCGATGTTCTGAGCAGGTTGGCGGCTGCCAAGATCAATGTGACCGCCATCGATGCGGTGTGCGCCGGGGCGGGTCGCTTTGGGGCGATCCTCTGGGTCAAGCCACCGGACCTGAAACGCGCCGCGAAAGCGCTTGGCATGGCCTAGCTCCACTCACGTCCCCTCGCCCCCATCTGGGGGAGAGGGTGGGGGTGAGGGGGACTTTCGCAGCAATGACATCTCTAAAAGCGCCGTCTTCGCCGCACCTACTGCATTTCCCCCGCGTAGATCTTCATGATCCTCGTGAGCAGCTCGATCGCATCTGAGCGGCGGCGCTGAAACGAGTTGCGTCCGATGATCGTGCCGAATCCGCCGCCATCTCGAATCGCCCGGATCTCGTCCAGCACCGCGTTGTCGTCCTCCTTGGTCGCCCCTCCGGAGAAGATCACGATGCGGCGCCCGTCGAAGGCGCTCTGGACCACGTGCCGAACGCGGTCGGGCAACGTGCCGATCGGCACCTTGGCTTTCTCGTAGGCCTTTTTGGCATCCGCCTGTTCGATATGGGCGCTGGGCAACTTCACCTTGATGACGTGCGCGCCAAGCTGGGCGGCGATCTGCGCTGCGTACGCCACGACATCGACCGCGGTCTCGCCCTCCTTGCTCAGACCGGAGCCGCGCGGATAGGACCAGCAGACCGCCGCCAATCCGGACGCCTTCGCCTCGGCGGCGATCTCGCGAAACTGCTGGTACATCGTGCTGCAATGGGCCGAGCCGGGGTAGATTGTGAAGCCGACGGCGGCGCAGCCAAGGCGCAGAGCGTCCTTGACGCTGCCTGTCACCGACGAGAGCGGGTCTTTCTCGTCGTACAGCACGTCGTGGTTGTTGAGCTTCAGGATCAGGGGAATCTGGCCCGCGAAGTCCGCCGCCCCCGCCTCGATGAAGCCGAGCGGCGCCGCATACGCGTTGCAGCGGGCCTCGATGGCGAGCTCAAAGTGATAGTGTGGATGGTACGCTGGGGCATTGATCGCGAAGCTTCGCGCCGGGCCATGTTCAAAGCCCTGATCCACCGGCAGGATCACCAGCCGCCCCGTGCCGGTAAGGTAGCCATGGTTCAGCAGGCGCGCCAGGTTGGTCAGGGTCCCGGGACTGTCGCTGCTGTACCACCCGAGTATCTCACGGATACGTTTGTTCATGCTGGTCTCCCTCCCTTGATCTGCCCCAGTGGGTTGAACTTCCGCGCAGGACGCTACGTACATCGTGGCGCACTATCGCTCCCCTCGGTAGAATTCCTCGACGATCGCCACGTCATCGGCGCTTCCGATGATCAACGGCACGCGCTGATGATACTCCGAAGGCTCGATATCAAGAATCCGCTCGAGCCCGGTGCTGGCCCGTCCTCCCGCCTGCTCCACGACATAGCCCATCGGCTGCGCTTCGTAGAGGAGCCTGAGCTTGCCACGAGATTTTTTCCCCTCGCCCGCTTCGCCTGGGTACATGAACACCCCACCTTCGAGCAGCGTGCGGTGCAGGTCAGACACCATCGTTCCCACGTAGCGAAGTGAGTAGGGACGGCCCGCCCCTTTGTCTGGGGAGTTGAAATAATCAATTGCCCGCCGCGTCTGTTCTGGCCACCGATGGTAATTCCCCAGATTTACGCTGTAGATCTTCCCCCGCCGCGGGATCGCGATGTTCGGGTGCGAGAGCAGATATTCGCCGATCGACTCATCCAGCGTGAAGCCGTACACGCCGCGACCGGCGGTATAAACAAGGATGGTGCTGGGGCCATACATCACATAGCCAGCCGCGAGCTGCTCGGTTCCCTTCCGGAGGACGTCGGCCGCCGCGTGATCCCGCCCCTCCCCCCGCCGGCGACGTACCGAGAAAATTGTTCCGACCGTCCCATTGACGCCAATGTTCGACGAGCCATCGACGGGGTCGAAACAGACCACGTAGCTCCCGGCGACGCAGTTACGGTCGAAGTGAAGCAGGTTCTCCATCTCCTCCGAGACCACGGTACAGACGAGGCGGGTCTCTTTGAACGCATTCACACAGACCTCGTTCGACCAGAGATCGAGTTGCCTCACCTGCTCTCCCTGCACGTTCACCTCTCCGGTATACCCCAACATCCCAACGAGCGCCGCCCGCTTGACCTCACGCGAGATAATCCTCGCGACGAGACTGATCTGCATGAGGAGCGCCGCAAGGTCGCCGTCGGCCAATTCCCCCTGATCGTCGAGGAGATGGCGACTAAGGGTGATACCTGTGAGGCTCATTCAGTCCCCCGTGATTGGATGCCAATGAGGTTCCCCGTTGTGGGCTCTCGGCGTATCACGTCGTCGGAAGCACACTTTCCAGCAGCGAGCAAGCCCGCTCAACGTTCTTCAGGTCGGGAGCAGGCAAGTGCAATCTAACCGCGCGACGCCCCCCAGCTTCAAGTGAGGCGAAATCGCCAAGCGCCTGGGCCAATTCGAGGGTGCCGAACGAGTACGGCGCTCCCGGGATGGCGAGGTCTTCCTGGGGGTCAGCGGTGAAGAGCACGAAGATCCCGGTATTCGGCCCCCCTTTGTGCAGTTGGCCGGTCGAATGGAGGTACCTGGGCCCATAACTGAACATGGTGGCGACGTGCGCTCGGTCTCGTATGGCAGCCCGGAACCTGGCGAACCGCTCACCGATGGTGGCGTCGAATGGAAGGTAGGCCAGGAGCCCCACGTAGTCTCCTTTTTCGAGGAGCCGTAGGAAAGTGCCGAGCACCGCACCCGCATCCTTCCCGTAGGCCTCAAGTTTATCGAGCACAGGTGTGTTAAAGGTGAGACTCAGATCGTCCACGATCATCTGGGGCCCTCTTGCAGGCAGCTTCCCCTCGATCACCACTCTTTCCAGCAAGGCTTGCGTGGCGTCCTTGGCTCGTTGGACATCCGGTTCATCGAACGGGTTCACGCCCAGGATCGCCCCGGCCGTTGCCGTCGCGATCTCCCACCGGACAAACTCGGCCCCGATGGCAGCCGGCTCCTTCACATCGATGGTCACGAGAGGGAAGCCTGCCGCCCTGAGACGCTCCACCTGACCGTCAAGGCGCTCCTCTTCCGCGCCTCCACTGTGCAGCCGCAGGCGCACGAACAGGCGGTCATCTGCATAGATTGACGGAGGGCCCAGCGGCTCACCGACGACCGGCACGATCCCCCTGCCCCTCTTCCCGGTGCTCTCCGCGACGAGCTGTTCGATCCACAGGCCGAACGGTGTCAGCCGCTCTCCTGCAATCAACGTGAGTTTGTCCCGGCCACCCCTGGCTGCAGCCCCCATCATGATGCCCAGTGCTACGCCCGGGTTTTCGACCATTGTGCTCGCCGGGCCGCAGACGTGCGCCATCGCGCGGCCCCAGGCGAGCAGCCCACCGAGATCGATCCCCATCAGAGCGGCCGGGACCAGCCCAAACAACGAGAGCGCTGAGTACCGGCCGCCGATGTCGGCGGCGTTCAGGAAGATCTCCCGGTACCTGTTGCGCTCGGCAAGATCGTGAAACGGGGTTCCCTCATCGGTAATCGCGACAAGATGATGGCCCGGCTGCTTGACGCCCGCCGCCGCGAGGCGGCTGACGAAATAGGTCCAGAGCAGATTCGGCTCGATGGTCGTGCCCGACTTGCTGCTGACCAGGAAGAGGGTCTCCGTTATCGAAATCTTCTCCTCCACATTGCGTATCGCGGCCGGATCGGTCGTATCGAGCACCGTGAACGCGGGTGCGCCTTCGACCCCGCCGAGGATGGCACGCATCACCTCGGCGGCCAAGCTCGAACCACCCATGCCCAGTAGCACGACGTGCTTGATGCCTTCCCTCCACGCGGCATCGGCGAACCGCGTCAGCCGCGGTAACGACGTGACCATCCGTTCGGGCGACTCGAGCCAGCCGAGCCGCTTCTCGATTTTCTGTTGGACGTCCGGTTGATCGGACCAGAGTCCAGCGCGTTTGGCCCACAGCCCCTGGACGAAGCCGACCCGCTCCAGCTCTGCCCGGTACCGGTCGATCGTTTCTTCTAACGCACCCGCACACACTCGGGAGGTCCCGGCCAGGAGCGCTACCCTCGATCCGATTTCTGTTTCTGGGTTCGTCACCATGCTCGATATTCGCCCGTCATCGATCGGCTCGCTGTCGCACCGCAACTACCTCGCCGTCCTGGACGAGGACGGTGTCGGCCATCCCGATGAAAAGCCCGGTGCCGACCACCCCGGGGATCGAGAGAATCGATTGCTCGAGGGCGGCCGGGTCGGGGATCGGAGAGATGCCGCAATCAAGGATCTGATTCCCGTTATCGGTCACGAACGGGCGCCCTTCGACCAGGCGCACTGTTGGCCGACAACCTAGCTCTATGAGGCGCCTCTGGCACAAGGGCAATCCGAATGGCACGATCTCGACCGGAAGGACGCCGCGGCTCCCCAGGACCGGCACCAGCTTCTCGGCCCCGACCAGGATGATCAGGCGCCGCGACGAGGCGGCGACGATCTTCTCCCGTACCATCGCACCGCCATATCCTTTGATGAGGTCGAGGTGAGGGTCCACCTCATCGGCGCCGTCAAAGGTGACGTCGATCTGGCCGACCTCGTCGAGCCTCGCCAGCGGGATGCCTAGCTGCGTCGCCAGATCGGCTGTTACCTGCGAGGTCGGCACCCCCCGAACCCGCAGCCCTCCCTTGACCGCTGCGCCGAGGGCATGCACAAACGCGGTCGCCGCGCGTCCGGTCCCCAGACCGACCACATCGCCATCCTTGACGAACTCGAGAGCCCGTGTAGCTACGGACGGCGGCGTCTCCGACGCGGCAGAACCGCCGGAACGCAATCGTTGACTTTGCATGCTCGGTTCCCCAGCCATCAAATAATTTGGAGGCTCCCAGTTGAACTCAGCGTTGTGTGGGATCCTATACGGTTATGT
>JBGQIR010000030.1:0-12813 GCA_041498535.1 Methylomirabilis sp. (SeqCode) | reverse complement strand
TGAAACGCCCAAGGCTGCGGCGAGATGCATTGCCCCCGAGTCATTCGTTAAGAGGAGACGGCACCGGCCGAGCAGGCGTGTGAATGCTGTGAGAGTGGTCCTCCCGCCCAAGTCAACCGCCGTTCCACGCATACGGTCTCGGATGGCCCGTGTTAATGGGGCTTCCATCGGCGAGCCGAACAGGAGGGCGGTAGCTCCCAGGCGGTCGCCCAGGCAGTCGGCCGCTTCCGCAAATCGTTCGGCAGGCCAGCGCTTCGCCGCCCCATAGGCGGCCCCAGGGGTAATCCCGATTAACAGCGCGCCAGGCCCTACGCCTGACGCGGCGAGGAGCATGTCGGCTTCCTTATCGCTCTCTTTCGGGAGCGTGAGACGTGTCGGGCGCTCCCATGCGTCCCACCGCAGGGCGCGGAGGAGGCCAAGGTAGGAGTCCACCTGATGCAGCGAGCTGCCACCCGAGCGGTACACACCCACCGTCAACAGCGCTCCTCGCCCGTCGGAGACATATCCGATCCGGTGTGGAATCCCTGCCAGGGTAGTAATCAAGGCTGTCCGAAAGCTATTCGGCAAAAGCAAGGCCAGTTCAAAGCCCCGTCGCCTGAGGACAGTCACTGCCCACGCGAGCTGATTCCGGCTTGGCGCCTCGACGAGCTCGTCGACGAACGGTGAGGCCCGAAAGAGGCCGCTCACCCACGGACATGACAGGAGCGAGATTCTTGCGGCTGGAAAGGAGCGCCGGAGGTTGGCGAGCGTGGGGATGGCAAGGACTGCGTCGCCCACCCAATTCGGCCCGACGACCAGAATAGCTCGAAGCCTGTCAGCTTCGAAAGTCCGCCGGACCCGCAGTCTTTGCACGTGCGCCTCCGAGCATCTCCTCAACGAGTAGATGAGACCCATGCCGAAGCGGAAGGTGACGTCAGCACGACGCGGCCCATGGAGGCTACACGTATCGTGGCGGCAACGAGCATTCGCTGTCGGGGGTCGAGTGGGGAGCCGTGGGGTGAGATCTTACCACTAGGCGACATTGACTGGGCCGACACACGTCGCCCCCTCCATCTGGTGCCGGGTAGGCAGCGGCCGCGTCTTCCACCTGCGATGGAGCCAAAGCCACTGGGCCGGCTCCCTTCGGACAAACGCTTCGATGGCCCCGGTAAAGGCGGCGGTGTTGGCGACCAGATCTGTCTTCAGGCGTCCCGTCCTGCTCAGGGAGATCTCTTCCCCCACAACGATGGTGTGATGGTCCCTCCCGTTCCGGAAGATGGCGGCCGGAAGGACGGAGGCATCGGTCCTGAGGGCCAAGAGCGCAGGCGCGAGGGCCGTGCAGGCGGGAAGACCGAAGAAATCAACGAAGACTCCCTCCTTCCAGGTAATATTTTGATCTATGAGGATCCCGATGCTTTCGCCCCGATGCAGCGCCCGCAACAGCGTCGGCATCGCCCGTTTCTTGGGCAAGACCCTCGTTCCGAAACGGGCTCGCAGGCCGTTGATGGCCCTATCCAGGTATGGGTTATCCAGTGGCCGCGCCACGATGGAGAGCGGCTCTCCCATCAGGGCCGACACCACTGGAAGCAGTTCCCACGAACCAAGATGGGCAGTGATGTACATGACCCCCCTGCCCCGTTCCTTGGCCCTTTTGAAGTGCTCATACCCCTCAATCCGGACGAATCGCTCCAAGTTGTCTCGAGTGATCTTTGGGATTCTGCAGGTCTCAACCAGGGTACGGCCTAGGTTGACAAAGGTGGAGCGAGCCAGTCCAGCAATGGCTCGGTCGGAGAGTTGGCCCCCGAAGGCACGACGCAGGTTCTCTTGCGCAATGACCCGATGTCTACGGTCCAAGCGATAGGCGAGCGCCCCCAACCCCTCTCCTACCGGATAGGCCAGCATAGGAGGTAGGGAATGCAGGCCCCTGGCGAAGGCCATCGCGAGGAGATATTCGAGATAGGCGGTGATGCCGCCTCTGGCCTCTGGGTTCATGCGGTATTCGGTTTCACCAAGTCGCTCAGCATGCGGTCCAGGATGTCTTCTCCCTCCAGCAATTCGAGAGAGATCGACAGGGCGTACAAAGGCACTGCATCCTTCCCTCGGTTCAGGCGCGCTAATTTTACCATATCTTTTTCTGTCGTGACCATCAAAGTGGCACCGACCTTGATGGCCGCCTCGGAAAGGGCCTGAAGATCGGTGGCAGAATAGACGTAGTGATCGGGGAACGTACGGTGGGCCAGGATCAAAGTGCCGAGCTGGACCAGGGTTGTCTCGAACCCTCTCGGGTTGGCAATGCCGGAGAATGCCAACACGCGTTGACGATGGAGATGTTCTAGGGGCAGGCATTCGTCCCACTGGGGGCCAACTAAGCCGACAGGGCGATGTGCCGCTAGAGCGATCGGAGCTGTCTTTGCATACCGCCGGACCGCCTGCGTGACTGCGCTCAGGTGACGTGCGGAGTCGGCGTGGGTAATAACCAAGAGGCCAGCACGCTCGAGCGCCTCCGGCGGCTCCCTCAACAAACCGGAAGGAAGCAGCCGACCGTAACCCAAGGGATTTGTCGCATCGACCAGAACAATATCCAGATCGCGATGTATCCTGAGATGCTGGAATCCATCGTCCAAGACGATGATTCCGCATCCCAACTGTTCGATGGCAACTCGACCGACCAGATACCGGTCCGCCCCGGTCAAGACGGCGACGCCAGGAAGATGCCGGGCTAACAGGTACGCCTCGTCGGCCGCCACCGGTGGCTCGCAGAGCAGCCGCTCGCCATCGCTGACGATCACGGGCTTGGTGGAGCCACCCCGATAGCCACGGAGGATGATAGCGACGCGGTGACCGCCCTTGTGCAGCCGTCGCGCCAGCATGTCGACGAACGGGGTCTTGCCGCTTCCGCCGGCGATGAGATTGCCGACGCTCACTACCGGCACCGGCAATCGCCGAGCGCCGGCGAGACCTCGAGCGAACAGCGCTGCACGGAGTGAAACCAGTGCTCCATACGCATGTGAGGCGGGCTGCAGCGCCGCCAGCCAGGCACGGGCGGTCCAGTCTGTCTGGGCAACCGCCATGCAGCGGAGGGTCCAGGCGGACAGTGCCTCCACTGCTCTCATGACAAGAACCTTTCCAGCAGGGCCACTGTCCGCTCACACGCCCCCCTGTGCGCAGCCAGGGCCTCCATTGCCGCTTGACCCATCCTTTCCCTGGCCGAAGGGTCGCGGAGGAGGCGGGCAAGCTGCCCGGCAAGCTCCTCCCCATCGTTGACCTGCAGGGCCGCCCCACGCTCAACGAACAAGGCACTGGCCTCAGCGAAATTGTCCATGTGAGGGCCGAAGAGAACGGGGCGGCCGCAGAGCACGGGCTCGAGCAGATTGTGACCACCCCTGGGGACCAGGCTTCCTCCAATGAAGGCGACGGTGCCGATCGAGTAGAGCGCCGACAGCTCACCAACGGTGTCTAGCAGGATCACTTCTTTTTCCCCGTCTCGCGCCTTGGCCAGCGCGGTTCGCCTGATAACGGACAAGCCGTTGGCAGCGATGACGGCCTCTACCGCGGCAAGCCGGTCGGGATGGCGGGGGGCGAGGATAAGCAAAAGGCGAGGGAACTCCTGGCGCAGGCGCACGAATGCCCGGACGAGGACTTCCTCCTCACCGGGATGGGTGCTTCCTGCGACTACGACCGGTCTGGAAGGTTCAATGTTCAATTCATGACGCCACTGTTTGGCAAGTGAGGACACATGAATCTCAGGGGCCGCATCGAATTTGAGGTTCCCCACTACATGAACTCGCTCGGGGTTGGCCCCTAACGCGAGAATCCGCTCGGCGTCTGTGGCGGTTTGCATACAGAAGAGATCTATGCCTTGGAGAACTCGGCGGAAGAAGGGCCGGACGAGCCGGTAGCGCCGAAAGGAGCGCCCCGAGATTCGACCATTGATGACCGCAACGGGAATCTTCGAAAGCACGCAGGCTTGTAGGAAATTTGGCCAGATTTCCGTTTCCGTCAGGAGGACCAGGCGCGGTCTGAGGGCCGCCAGGGCCCGATGAACGATCATCGGGAGGTCAAGGGGAAAGTAGACGATTCCCGCTGCCTGTCGCAGGGAGCGTCTGGCGACCTCGCGCCCCGTGCCAGTAACCGTGGAGACCACAAGCGACAGCTTCGGATGACTGGTCGTCCAGCGATTCGCCAGGATGGAGGCCGCGCCGACCTCCCCCACCGACACCGCATGGAGCCAGACGGGATGAAGCTCCCGAAGCCGGGAGACGAGCGCGTCGGGGTAATACCCCAGGCGCTCCCGCCACCCTTCTCGGCGGCGGCGGCTTCCAAGGGCGCCCAAGAAGATGGAAGGGGACCAACCGAGTAGGACGATGATCAGCAGGAGGGAGTAGGCATAGTACATCTCGCGGCACCGCCTGTTACCGATTCACCTTGAAGTATTCGTCGGCCTCCATCGTGAGGAGATCGAGGCGCTCCGCAAGAATGTCTTGGTATTTCGCCACCTCCTCCCTGGTCGCCATCGGTTCCACATAGATGGGCTCGCCCCAGATGTAGACAGCACGGGAGAATGGCAGAGGCAGGAGGAAAGCGTCCCAGCTCTTAAGGAACCGGCGTCGCGCCGCACTAAAGGTCACTGGCACAATAGGGGCTCCCGTGAGCTTTGCCAGCTCGATGACACCAGACTTGACCTTTGCCCGCGGACCCCTTGGCCCGTCCGGGGTGATCACGAGGTTACACCCTTCTTTGAGGGCCAGAATCATCTGCTTGAACGCACGCACACCCCCGCGCGTGGCGGAACCCCGGATCACACGGGAACCGAACACCCTTGCAATGCGGCTGATGTACTCCCCGTCCCGATGCTGGCTGATCAGAGTCGCCAATGGTTTCCCGGGATAGGCAAAGGGCATCATCAGGAGGCGTCCATGCCAGAAGGCGAAAATGATTCGCTCCCCCTTTGCCAAGCAAGACCCAGGCGAGCCACGGTTGACATGAACGATCCGGAGCAGCCGATACAGGCCCATCATGAGCCACACAGCGACACGAGGGACGATGAGCAAGACGAGACGGTGTTCTCTCAGCCTCGTGACCGCGCGCGAGATGCGTGACGTGCCCATCACCCCTTCCCGACTGGTGCCGCTGCCCCGGCGCTCACCTGCAAGATCTCCAGGATAGCCTCCGCGGCCCTGGCCGCGGCTCCCGGCGGCCCCAACCGATCACGCACCTCCCGGAGCCTCTGCTGCATCCGTCGGCGGCGCTCTGGCGATTCAAGCAGCCTGCTGGCCTCGTCAGCGATCCGCTCGGGAGTCGCCTCAAACTGGATCAGTTCAGGCACAACGCTCTTTCCGGCAACCAGGTTCACCATCCCAATGTATGGGACCTTGATCAAGAGCCGACCTAGCAGCCACGAGATGAGCGCGAGACGGTACACAATCACCATGGGGGTGCCGATGATGGCGGCCTCCAAAGTTGCTGTGCCGGAGGCCACGAGGATCAGATCCGAGGCAGCCATGACCTCGTGGGTCCGACCCTGTACGACCCTGACTGAAAGGGCCTCCTGTTTCAGGTAAGAACCGATCAGATCCAAAGGGAGACCCTCGGCTGCAGCAATGATGACACGCAGGTCCGGCCGGTCCATCATGAGCCGACGGGTCGCCCTGAGCAGGAGTGGCAGATGCCTCGTCAGTTCGCCGATGCGGCTGCCGGGCAACAGTCCCACAACGGTGGCTGAGTGCTCCAGCTCGAGGCGACGCCGAGCCTCATCCATGGCCGGCGGAGGCGATAACCGATCCAGGAGCGGATGCCCGACGTATCGGACCTCGATCCCACGCTGCCGATAGAACTCCTCCTCGAAGGGGAAAATGACCAGCAGCCGACGCACATGCCTCGCGATCGCGCGTATCCGACCGGTACGCCACGCCCACACCTGCGGGCTGATAAAGTACAGGACTGGGATTCCGAGCCGAAATGCGCGGGAGGCAAGTAACAGGTTGAAGTCCGGAAAGTCCACAAGAATCAGCAAGTCATGGCGTCTCTCGCGAAGAAGCCGGACCATACTGCGGTATGCACGCAAGAGGGCGGAGAGCTTGTAGGCGACCTCGACCAAGCCGACGACCGCCAGATCGCCGGCATATGCATGGAGGCGGACGCCTGCTTGTCGCATCCTGTCTCCCCCGATTCCCTCCACCGTGAGGTGGGGAGCCCGCCGCAGGAGTTCTTGAACCACGTTGGCAGCATGAAGGTCTCCTGATGCCTCCCCTGCCACGATGAGAATCCGGCCAGTCGGCATCTGGCTTAAAGCCTCTCTACGATTTGAGAAGCGACCTTCAAGGCATCCCGGCCCTCCTCTCCAGAGACCAGGAGCCTCTTTCGACTTCGGACACACTCGATAAAGCTCTCCAGTTCAACCCTGAGCGGTTCCGCTTTGTCGATGAAGAGATCCTCCCTCACGATCCGAGGGGTCGTCTCAGGGGCCCCCTCCGGATCGGCTGGAATGCGATGATAGACGGCAATCTCCTGCTGAGAATAGTCAAGGGAGATGAAGGTGTCACGTTGGAAGATCCGCACCCGACGGACCCGCTCGATGCTCACCCGGCTGGCCGTCAGGTTCGCCACGCAGCCAGATTCAAACTGAAGCCTTGCATTGGCGATGTCCACTTGATCTGAGATGACGGGGACGCCAACTGCGGTCACCGCCGTGACGGGGGACTTGACCAGGTTCAGGATGATGTCAATGTCGTGGATCATCAGATCCAGGACAACATCGACATCGGTGTTGCGGTGGGCGAACGGGCCAAGGCGATGGCATTCAATGAACCCGGGACTCTTCACGATGGTCTCGAGCGCCTTCACGGCTCCGTTGAACCGCTCGATATGGCCAACCTGGAAGATTCGATCGTCAGCCTTGGCGATCTCAACCAGTTCGTCGGCCTGGGCAAGCGACTGCGCGATCGGTTTCTCCACGAGAACGTCCACACCGGACTCAAGGAATTCCTTGGCGATCGCGAAGTGTAGGAGGGTCGGGACCGCCACGCTGACCGCATCAAGATTACCCAGGAACTCGCGGTAATCGCGACAGAGCTGGATGTGGTGGCGCTCGCCCATCTCCAGCAGGCGCGCCTCATCGATATCGACCACTCCAACAAGGTCAACCCCCGGCAGCTCCGAATAGATTCTGGCATGGTGCTGTCCCACATAGCCAACACCTACCACCCCGACTCGAACCGGCCTTCCGTTATTCATTCCAGATCTTTCCACCTCTAGCGTTGATGTCACCAAGGATGCCCCCAGTTATCACCCGTCCGGTCTCGGCGCTAATTTGCCGGCTGTCGCCTGATGGCCGACGGCTAAACGCTGACGTGACGTTAGTCGGCGACAATCGCCAGCCCCAACTGGTCAGCGGTCGCCACCACCCTCTCTTGATCCAGCATTAACGTCTGATCGGCATCCAGGGCGAGGGCAGTCGCGCCCGCCTCTTTGAGGGCGGCCAGAGTGTCCGGACCTACCACCGGAAGATCGAAGCGCATGTCATGATCTGGGCGCCCCACCTTGACCACCACGACCCCGCCGTTGCCGAGCGCGCCGCCGCGGCGAATGGCGGCGTCGGTTCCCTCGATAGCCTCCACAGCCAGGACTGTTCGCCCCTTGACCACAACAGTCTGGCCGATGCTCAAGGCGGCGATCGCCCTAGCGAGCTTTCGACCGAAGGCGATGTCTTGCTGTTCCTCGAACGTCGGCGCGCGCGCCGTCAGCAGTCCTTTGCGCAACACCACCGAAGAGAGAAACCGCCGACAGTCGTGCAGGGTAATCCCCTCCGTTGTCAGAACATCTCCCAATGCCGAGAGGATTGAATCACCGCGTCGGTCTTTGAGCTTCAGGATGAACAAGATCCCCCTTAAATCGGTCTTGAAGCGCGAGAAGAGCATGGTCAGAGGGATCTTTCCGAGCATCACGGCGTCCGCCACCTGCTCGCGACGGAGCGCCTCCATGAGCCGCCCCAGCTGACCGGCCCCCACCCAGGAGATCGAATCCACTTCGTCGGCCAGGTCGGAGGAGGCAGCCTCCTCTATGGCCACCGCGACGACCTTCAACCCTTGGGCACGCGCCTCCCGCGCCGCAATGATCGGGAGAGGGCCTCCGCCGGCGATGATTCCCAGACGCTCCATAGAACTACAGTTCCGGGTTCCGAGTGTCGGGTTTCGAGTGAGGAAGTAAACCGCTGCAAACCGGAACCCGGAACTCGCAACTCGAAACCCTCATTTAACGGGCAATTCCTCTCGACGAGGTTTTGATGAAGTGAATCAGGTGTTCAACCTCCGGGCAGGAGTCAACATCCGTTGCAAGCCTCTCCAAGGCCTGGGAGGTGTTGAGTTTGGAATGAAAGATGAGTCGATAAGCTTGCTTGAGCCGACGGACCGTTTGCTCGGAGACGCCATTCCGGCGAAGGCCCACCGTATTCAAACCATAGCACCTCGCGCGATTCCCGTTGGCCATCATAAAAGGTGGGATATCCTGTGACACCGCAGAGCAGGCACCGACCATAGCGTATTTTCCGATCCGGACGAATTGATGGATACCAGCCTGCCCTCCGATGACCGCCCGCTCCTCGACCTCAACGTGGCCAGCCAACCCGGCTTGGCTGGACACAATCACGTCATCCCCCAACACACAATCATGGCCGACGTGGGCGTAGGCCATGATGTAGTTCCGCTGCCCCAGCATCGTGGTACCCCTCCCTTTCAACGAGCCGCGATGGATCGATGCGAACTCTCGAATGACAGCCTCCTCTCCGATCACCAGACGGGTCGCCTCGCTCCTGTCCTCGGCTATCTGGGGCTGGGCGCCCAGCACCACGTGAGAGGAGATCTGGCATCTTTCTCCGATCTCGGTAGTCCCATCGATGAAGACATGAGAGCCTATCCCTGTCCCCTGCCCAACGGTGACTCCCGGTCCAATGATCGTATACGCGCCCACCCTGACATCCGAAGCCAGCTTTGCCTCTCGTGCAATAAGAGCCGAAGGGTGGATCCGGATCATCTCATTCCCACCGTTGGGTCGGCGTCATGGGAGAAGTCCTGGGACTCTCGGTCAACGATCGCGCACGACAACTCGGCCTCCGCCACCAGCTTTCCTTCCACGTAGGCGCGCGCTTGCATCTTGCTGTTGTGGCTTCTCAAATGGAGGAGTTCCAGCTCGAATCTGAGCTGATCTCCCGGCAGCACCGGCTTTCGAAACTTGGCTCGATCGATGCCGGTGAAATACAGGAGCTTCTTCTCAGGGCTCGCATTCAACGTCCGCATCAGAAGGACCCCTCCGACCTGCGCCATGGCCTCGATGATCAGAACGCCCGGCATGATCGGTTGCCCGGGGAAGTGGCCCTGGAAAAAGGCCTCGTTGATCGTCACATTCTTGAGGCCCACCACCCTCCGTCCAGGCTCGATCTCCAGGATCCTGTCAACCAGCAGGAAGGGGTACCGATGCGGAAGCATCGCCTGAATCTGCCGAATGTCCATTAGCTCGATCCCCCTTCCGGCGGCGTATGAGAGCGATGCACCGTGGCACGCCGTTCCCCAAGGGCCTCCTCCAGGGCAGTGAGGCGAGCCTCTACCCGCTGGATGATCTTCAGGAGTCGAGGGATCCGATTCACCGCGGCAAGGCTGCGCTTGAATTCGAGATGCGGCATGGCGGGAGAACCCAGGAAGATCATCCCTGGCGGGATGTCGTTGCTCACCCCGGCTTGAGCTCCCACGGTGACATCATCGCCAATCTCGACGTGATCCACGACCCCGACTTGACCCGCCAGGGTCACGCGGTCTCCGATCTTCGTGCTGCCGGAGATCCCGCTCAGGGCCGCAATCACCGTGTCTTCTCCCACCGTGACGTTGTGTGCGATCTGGACCAGATTGTCGATTTTGGCCCCACGCTTGACCCGCGTAGTTCCCATGGTGGCCCGGTCGATCGTCACGTTGGCGCCGATCTCCACGTCATCTTCAAGGATCACCCGCCCAACCTGCGGGATCTTGACACGAACCCCTCGGCTGTCCCTCAGATACCCGAAGCCATCACTGCCGATCACAGCTCCACTGTGGATGATGGCTCGATCCCCGATCTCGACATTTTCCCGGATCATGACCTGCGGGTAGACGTGGCAGTCGGCGCCAATGCGAGACCCCCTCCCGATATAGACCTGGGGGCCGACGACGCTTCTTGGGCCGATCGACGCGCCTTCCTCGATATACGAGTGCGCCCCGATAGCGACCCCCTCTGCCAGGCACACCCCGTCCCGCACGATGCTCGACGGATGAACGCCAGGGGTCGGCAGCTCCGCAGGGTGGAAGAGGCGAAGCGCCTGGACAAAGGTCAGATACGGGTCGCTCGTCAGGAGCGCCGGCTTGGAAGACCTCGGCCCCCCCTCCTTGAGGATGACGGCAGATGCCCGGCTCGCCTCCAGTTTCGGAAGGTCGCGGGGGTTGACGACAAAGGTCAGATCCCCTTCACCGGCCTCCTCGAACGGGGCCAGACCACGCACCTCGATCTCTCCGTCGCCCACCAGCCGGCACCCCAGCTTTTCCGCCAACTCCCGCAATCGCATCGCCGTCGCTACTTCTTGCTTGAACGCGTGTTGTAGCGCTCCAGGATATCTTTTGTGAGGTCAGCGGGATCGCTGCCGTAGATCACTCCACCCTGCCCCTTCTCGACAATGAGCGAGTACCCCTTCTCCTTGCCATAGTCCCGGATCACGGCGGTGACATCCCTGAGGAGATCGTTGACGAGCTCGGCTTCGCGCTTGGCCAGGTCCCGGTTGAAATCCTCGGTTAGCCGCTTGAGGTCGCGCAGCCTGCGACGGATCTCCTCTTCTCTTTCCTTCTTCGCGGCATCGCTCAAGACGGGGCTCTGTTTTTGCAGTTCTGCGTCCATCTGCTTGATCTCGGCCTCTTTGGCACTGATTTCTTTCTGTTTCTCTGCGGCCTCGGCCGCCACTTTGTTTCTCGCCGCCAGCCCCTCTTTTGATTGGGCGATGACTGCTTGGATGTCAACAAAAGCGACCTTCACTGGGGAATCCGCAGCCCGGCTCCCAGAGGCCATAAGCATGCCCGCGGCAGCCACCAAGCCAAGCCACCATCGCACGCCGAGTGTGAATCGCTCCATCAACGGCTCCCTCCCTGCGCTAAAATACCGACCCGACGGTCAAGTGCACAGCGTTGCTCCGCTCTCCAGGCTGTTTGTCGAGGTTGAAGCCCCACTCCACCCGGACCAAACCGAAGGGGGTGGCAACGCGGAGCCCCGCCCCGGCGGTCGGCCGCAGCGCCAACGAAAAAGACTGGTCCTCCTTGAACACATTGCCGACATCGACAAAGAACAATCCTTTGACGCTCAATGGCTCATAGATGGGGAATATCATCTCATTGTTGAAAAAGATCGCCTTGTTCCCACCGATGCGGTTTCCAGCCGCGTCAACGGGGCTCAGGGTAAAGGTCCTAAAGCCGCGGACGGTGTTGGTGCCACCGAGGAAGACTCGTTCCTGCACCGGTATCTCCTTGCCGCCGAAGGGCTCCACCACGATCAGGTTCCCCCGGATATGCCCGATGAACTTCCAGAACAGGGGATGGTAGTAACCCAGATCGAGGCTAAACTTATTGAACTCGTTCTCGCCACCAAAGACCGTCCCGGACAGTTGGTACGTTAAAGTCCCGACGAAGCCACGCGTCGGATCGCGGCGATTGTCCCTGAGGTCCATCGACAGGCCGAAACCGGGACCGGCAGTGGTGGTCGTTCCCTCTTTGATCAATGCGTTGGGGTTGTTGTTTTGCTCCTGTATTAGGGCGTCGGTCAGATTGAAGATCCGGACCTGCTCGTACCGATAGGAGATAGAACCGAACAGCTCCTTGTAGAGGCGCCGGCCAAGCGTGAGCGACCCGCCCTTGGAATCCTGGTCAAACCCGGTGAAGCTCTGGAAGAGCAGCCGCTGGCTGTAGAGAGAGACGTCGAGCGAGGTGTCGGTGTCCAGGATATGGGGATCTTGGAAACGTAAGACGAATCGATTGGCGTTGCTGCCGAGCTGCCCAGAGAGGGAGAGCCGCTGTCCCAGTCCCAGGAAGTTATTCTGCGAGATCGAGCCAGCCCCCAGAACACCATCGATCGAGCTAAATCCGGCGCCGATGGAAAAGGAGCCGGTCGGTTTCTCTTTCAGCGTCACGTCGATATCAACGCGGTCCTCGGCCGTCCCACGTCGGGTGTCCACCTTCACGTCCTCGAAGTACCCGAGGTTGTTGAGATTCTGACGGCTGCGGGCCAGGAGGCGGCTGTTGTAGAGATCGCCCTCGATAAGGGCGATTTCCCGCCGGATGACTTTGTCCCGGGTCTTGGTGTTGCCGGAAACCTCGATCCGCTCCACGAAGACCTGCTTCCCCTCGCTGACCTCAAGGCCCACATCCACGATATGGCTGGCTCGGTCGGTGTTAATAACCGGGGCGATGTCCGCGAACAGGTATCCGCGCTCAGAATATCGGTCTGTCAGGGTCAGGATGTCCCGCTGGAGCACCTCTCGGCTAAAGACCCCCCGCTTAGCGATCTGAACCGGTTTCAGGACCTCGTCGGTCGCAAAAACGGTGTTTCCCGTGACCTTTACCTCTCCCACCCGGTATTGCGCCCCCTCTTCCACCCGGACATCGATCTCGAGCTTCCGTTTCGCCTCGATCACCCGGATCTTGGGTTCCTCCACCTTGACGTCCAGGTAGCCGTTATCCAGGTAGAAGGCCTTGATTCTATCCAGGTCTCTCTGCAACTCTTCCCGTTTCAGGGTTCCGTAGAAGAAGAAAAGGAACAACTCACGGGTGGCTATGT
>JBGQIR010000029.1:0-13148 GCA_041498535.1 Methylomirabilis sp. (SeqCode) | reverse complement strand
CGCCCGTCTCCTTTTTCCGATATCCGCCCCTCCCCTTGTGGACGGTGGCCTGTTAATTCGTGATGGGGTTATTGGGCCGGTGGGTCAGGCGTCCGCCCTCATCCGGGATTTCCCAGCGGAGCCCCACGAAGACCTCGGGAGCGCGATACTCCTGCCGGGCCTGGTCAATGCCCACACCCACCTGGAATTGACCGGGTTGCACGGCCGCCTTCCTCTCGGCCGGTCGTTCACCGAATGGGCAGCCGCGTTGCTCACCCTCGGGTCCGGCCTGAATGGCGCATTCTTCGCCACCTCTGCGAGCGCGGGCGCAGCAACCCTACTGAGGAGCGGGGTCACCTGCGTAGCCGACATCACCTCTTCCGGCGCCAGCCTTGCCCCCCTCAAGGCTCTAGGGCTCCGCGGCATCGTCTTTCAAGAGGTCCTGGGTCTCGACCCTGATCAGGCCATGGAACGGCTCACGGCCGCGGAGGAGGCGCTTTCTTCGCTGGCGGTCGAAGCCAGCGGAAGCCTGTTGTCGGTCGGCCTCTCGCCCCACGCGCCGTATAGCCTGTCCGAGCCGCTGCTCGAGCGATGCGCCGACCTGCTGCGCCGCTGGAACCTCCCGGCGACGATCCACTTGGCCGAATCGCCTGAAGAGGTTGCATACGTGGGGCTGGGTCTCGGGCCGATCGCCAGCGACCTGCTGCCACTCGTGGGCCGGCGTTCGCCTTCACATCGAGTCTGCGGGGAGAGCCCGGTCGCGTTCCTCGCTCGATGTGGCCTGCTCTCGGAGCGACTGCTGGCAGTCCACGCCGTCCACGTGGGGGGGTCCGATCTGGAATTGCTGCAACGGCATGGGGTTGCATTGGCCCTCTGCCCACGCAGCAATTACCACCTCAGGGTCGGAACCGCCCCGCTGCCCCGCTACATGGCGGCCAGACTTCGAGTCGGGCTGGGGACCGATTCGCTGGGCAGCAACGAGACGCTGAGCCTCTGGGACGAGATGCGATTCGCGCTGGCGCTCTATGGCGGGGCCGTCACGGCGAAGCAGCTTATGACGATGGCAACCCTCGGTGGGGCCTCCGCACTCGGCATGGCTCGTGCGATCGGCTCACTCGAGCCTGGCAAACGAGCGGACCTCATCGTCCTTGCGATCGATGATTTCGACACTGCCGACCCGTACGGATGGTTGGTTCGCCAGGCCTCGGATGACTCGGTCACCTTCAGCATGGTGGATGGTCACATCCTGTATCAGCGCGAGGGAGCAACCCGGTGAAGCCGACAGTAGGCAGGGTGGCATATATCAACTGCGAGCCGGTCTATTACGGGATCGAGCAAGGCGCGATCCCTGCCGCGTGCCGGATTGTTGACGGAACCCCGACCGAGCTGAACCGCATGCTTCGCACGGGCAAGCTCGATATGTCGGTGATCTCCGCCATCGAGTACGCGCGTCATCCGGACCGATATCTCATCCTTCCAGACTTGGCGATCGCGTCCGACGGTCCGGTCGAAAGCGTCCTGTTCTTGAGCCGCGTAAGCCCGTTCGACCTGGATGGGAGTCTGGTCCTTTTAAACAAGGACTCCCTCACCTCGGTCTTCCTGTTGAAGCTCCTTCTAGCAAAAGGATTCGGCGTCAAGCCACGGTATCTGCACACCGAAGTGGAGGCCCTCAACCGGCTCCCTGAGGAGGTCGCCGGGGTCTTGATGATCGGTGACCCGGCACTTCAGGCCAGGGGCCGACTGCCCTACACCCTTGACCTTGGCCAGGGGTGGAAGGACTTGACGGGCCTGCCCTTTGTCTTCGCGGTTTGGGCGGTCCGCCGTGACTTTTACCGGGCTCATCGGGAGGAGACACATCGGCTTCACCATGCCCTCCTCTGCTCCAAGGAATACAGCCTCGGACGGCTCGATGAGATCTGCGAGGCGGTCTATCAACGGGTGAAGCTGAGCCGCCAGGCCTGTTCGACCTATCTGAAAGAACGGCTCTCCTTTGACTTGACCCCGCGCCACCTCGAAGGGTTGCGCCACTTTCTGATGATGCTGGAGGCGGAGCGGGAGCTCATCCCTGCGCCTCCGTTGGAGTTCATCGAGGCTGAGTGAGCCGATGCACCAGGGCGAGTACCGTTCCAACGTGTTCGGACACATGACAATGCTCTGCGACGGTCGATCCACATGCCTGCGGGTCATTGTGATGTGAGAAGGATAAAGTTGAAACGGCACGAGTGAATCACGCCGCGTCGAGCGAGACGACGGAACAGGCGAGAAGGAGGGTTAAACGTGGAAGGACGGCCGGTCAGTCTCTCGCGTGTGGAGATGAGCCACCTGTTGCTGCCTCACGAAGCGAATGTGCTGGGGACGGTTCATGGCGGCATTATCATGCGGCTGGTCGACGAGGCCGGAGCGGTGGCCGCCGTCCGTCATGCGAAGCGGCACTGTGTGACCGCGGAGATCGACAGCATGAGCTTTCTGGCGCCAGCCCGCGTCGGAGACCTGGTGATCCTGAAGGCTTCGGTCAACTTCGTCGGCACCACCTCCATCGAGAGCGGGGTCCGGGTGGAGACGGAGCACCTTCTCACCGGACGCCGCACCCATATCTCGTCCGCCTACATCGTGTACGTCGCCCTTGGCGGCGACGGGAAACCATGCCACGTTCCGCCGCTGATTCCCGAAACCGATGAGGACCGCAGACGGATGGCCGAGGCAGCCATCAGGCGGGAACACCGACGGCGAAGGGCGGGGGGCCGATGAGAAGACGGGCTTCCAGGCCTTCTGGAACTGGCCGCATCCGACGGACAGACCGGCAGACGACGAGAGAAGCAGGCGAAGAATGATCCTCATCCGTCATGCGGAATCGACCTGGAATCAGAACCGTCGAGTCCAGGGACACATGGACCCCGGTCTGAGCGATCGCGGCCGAGCGCAAGCGGCGCTGCTCGCTTCGAGGCTACAGGGGCGACCATTTGCTGGCTTCTACACCAGCCCACTCCGGCGGGCCCTGGAGACGGCCTCCGTGCTCGCCGAGTCGGTCGGCTTTCAAGCTCAACCCGTTGATGGCCTTCAAGAGATCCGGTTGGGAGCGTGGGAAGGGAAGACCGCGGAGGAGATCAGGGCCATCTATGGCGATGCGTACGATCGCTGGCACGACAGTCCACTCGAGGCTCCAGGACCGCCGGGAGGAGAAGGGATCCGCGCCTTTCAGCAGCGGGCGATCGCCGCCCTTGAGGATCTCCGAAAGGAGCACCCCGATGGGAACGTGCTGGTCGTGACGCATGGCGGCGTCATCAAGGTGTATCTCTGCTCCATTCTGGGCCTCGACTTGAATCGCATGTTTTGGCTCAAGACAGACAACACCGCCGTGACTGAGATCCTGTTCAATCGTGAAACAGCGAACGTTGCCCTTCTCAATGATACCTGCCATTTGAACGGGCACAACGTCGCAGAGCCGATCCTGGACGCCCCCCTTGAGGGGGACCGCGGAAGGAGTCCATCCGCCCTCTAGTTCCGGTTCAATCACCTTCACTCGGAAGCGTTGACGGATCCAGGACGACTTTTCCCATGAACTCCAGGCGGCCTGAGACGATCGGGAGGGGGAAAGGAGCAGCTCATACCGGGCATCTCGCCGAGCATGAGACGTCCTGATGCTCTCATTCGCGCCAGACTCCAAAGCGAAAAAGGCGAGGAGGATTCCTCGCCTGGGTCCTTGCGTGACTGTTCGATCTGGCTTGAGCTAGTTGGTGTCGCTTTTCTTCGACCCCTTGCTCTCGGCCTTGCTCTCGGCCTTGCCTTCGGCCTTGGCACTTCCGCTGTCGCCTGAGGCTGCTTTCTTGTCCGCCTCCATCGCCTTCTTCCGCTCAGGATTGGCGTAATCGGTCACATACCACCCCGAGCCTTTGAAGAGGAGGCCCGGGGCAGAGAGAATCTTCTGGACTTTCCCCTGGCACAACACGCACTTCTTGATCGGCTTGTCAGACATCTTCTGGATGACCTCGAACCTGTGATTGCAGGCCTGGCACTGGTATTCATAAATCGGCACGAACGCCACCTCCCTTTCGAAAAGCACAACCCCGACAGACCGGATGATGGCCTTACCCTACCAGGGCATGCTTGTCGGAGCCTAGCATGATTCATCCCCGACTCCGCCGAGTTAGGATAGGTCATTGACCCGGCGATGTCAAGGTGATCGAACGCGATCAGTTGTGAGTTAAATGGCGGGCATCACCGGCCTTTCGCGATCGAAATACGAAGGTCAGCTAGGCTGTTTGTCTCCCCCAACCGCATTGTATGGAACGATTTGTTCTTGACAATCGTTCGCATTAACGGGTAAGAAGAGCTGAGGTATGGGCACCTCGCATTACCGTGCGCACAGGTCTCAGGTCAGTGCCGTAGAAAAAGGGTCAGATTGTTCGAACTTCGACGTATACCTCCTGAGAATGCACTCAGAGCGCGTTGACGGCCAAGGGCCTTCCGTGCTCGTAAAGCCCACCCGGCCATTTCTCTCCCCTCTCTTAATAACCGGGGTGCGCTCTTCGGCAGCGCCAACACCTCCATCCTCTTCTCTTCACAAGACGAGTCCTGATCCTTGCCACCCGCACTTGACACTTGCCCGGTGATGCAGCAAGGTAAGGCAGGCGCTGACGGCCCACCACCCTCCCCCCGCTGGGCGGCTGCGGACGGAAGCGTCTGCTCCTAGCCTTCGGAGCAACGATCGCCATTGAAGAAAACAATCCTGATCGGTGCAATTCTCGCGGGCGTTGCCGGCCTAACATTCGCCTTTCTCCTTCTGAATGGCTGGCTCGCCTTCGATCGATACCGAGAGTTGTTTGAATTCTACGCAAACAAAAAGGCGATCGGGCAGTACGTCAAAGACGCCGGCCCGTACGGTCCGATCGTCTTCATCCTGCTCCAGGCCCTGCAAGTGGTGTTGGCACCGATCCCTGGTGAGGCGACGGGGATACTCGGAGGGTACCTCTTCGGGACGCTCCCGGGCCTTATCTATTCTACCATCGGCCTGACCCTCGGTTCCTGTCTGGGGTTTGGCCTGGGCCGCTGGCTAGGACTCCCTTTCGTCCGCCGGCTCGTGACGCAAGAGACCTACCATAAGTTCGACTTCCTGACCCAGGCCAAAGGAGAGTTGGTCGTCTTCCTGCTTTTTTTGATCCCGGGTTTCCCGAAGGATACCCTGTGCTACATCCTCGGGGTCAGCCCTCTGCCATTCGGTACCTTTCTCCTGGTGAGTACCGTCGGGCGCATCCCAGGCACGTGGCTCCTCTCCGTCCAGGGGACGCAGGTCCGCGGAAACCAGTACTTCAGTCTTTTTGCCTTGCTCGCTCTGCTTGGCGTAGCGCTTCTCGTCCTGCATTACTACCGGCATCAAATCTTGGAGTGGGTCAAGCACCGCCACCAGCATCGGCAAGAGCAGAAGGAAGGGAGTGGAACGAAGGAGCGAGAGGGGCGGTGATGCCTCAAGTGGGCAGGTAAGAGGGAACGCTCAAAGCAGCGACGACGATCGATCCCAAGGCGCCAATAGACTCGGCGGCCTGCTGAGCCTCTCCGTTCAGGTGCTCCGTAGGCGTTCAGAGACCGGCTTCGGTTGTCCGATTAAAACTGTTGACAGCGCGGACGCAGCGTGTTTAGGCTTATCTCAGATTTGGGGGTTGTTCCGGCTTGTGAAAGCGTGGTTGATCCGCCACGGCGTCGGCGTCGCCTGGAGAGCGCCGAAGGGAAAGGAGCTCCATGAACGAAGAGAAGCGGCTGGCCCTCTTCATCGACTTCGAGAACATCGCTATCGGGATCAAGGAGGCCAAGCACAAACAGTTCGAGATCGGCCTTGTGCTCGAGCGCTTGGTGGAAAAGGGGAAAATCATGGTCAAGCGGGCCTACGCAGACTGGGGTCGCTACGCTGACTACAAGCGGGCCCTCCACGAAGCGGCTATCGAGCTGATAGACATCCCGCAGAAACGAATTAGCGGAAAGAACAGCGCGGACATCCGCTTGGCGGTGGATGCCATGGACATGGCCTTCTCCAAGGAGCACCTTGACACCTTTGTCATCGTTTCTGGCGATAGCGATTTCTCGCCCCTGGTCTCGAAGTTGCGAGAGAATAACAAGGAGGTCATTGGTCTTGGAGTGAAGAATTCGGTCTCGGAACTGCTGGTGGACAACTGCGACGAATTCATTTACTACGAAGACCTGATCCGCGCCCCCAAGAAGCCACCCGTGATCTCTGGATTGCCCGAGAAGAAGGCGGAGGCGTTCCAGCTCCTGAGCGACTCCATCCAGGCCCTCATGCGGGAGAACAAAGAGGTGCTCTGGGGGTCAATGGTCAAGCAGACGATGATCCGCAAGCGACCGTCCTTTAACGAAGGCTACTATGGTTACAGCACGTTCTCCAAACTGCTTGAGGATGCCGCCAAGCACAATATCATCGACCTGAAGCGGGACTCCAAGAGCGGGACATATATCATCACGAGCTTCTCGGAGGCAGCCTAGTGAACGGGCCGGCACTGAGGGTCAAAGGGCGGACCGCGCTGGTCACCGGAAGTTCGCGCGGGCTTGGTCGCGCCATCGCGCTGGCGTTAGCGGACGAAGGGGCCGATGTCGCGGTGAACTATGCAGTGAACAAAACCATGGCCGAAGACGTGGCCAACGCGATCATAGCCAAGGGGCGACGGACGGTGGTCTGCCAGGCTGACGTCAGCGATTACGACCAAGTGATCGCGATGAGGCAGGCGGTGGAAGAGTCCCTTGGGCCGATCGACATCCTGGTGAACAACGCCGGCGTCATCAGCGACAAGACCTTTGTCAAAATGGACCATGCCCAATGGCAGCGGGTGCTGTCGGTGAACCTCGACGGCACGTTTTACTGTTCAAAAGCATTTATCGAAGGGATTCTGGCAAAGGGGTGGGGACGAATCGTGAACATGACCGCCTTCACCGGTCAGGCCGGTAACTTCGGCCAGGCCAACTATGCCGCCGCCACCGCCGGGATCATGGCCTTCACCAAAAGCCTGGCCAAGGAACTGGCGAGCAAGGGGATCACAGTGAATGCCGTCGCTGCGGGGTTCGCGGAAACCGACATGGTCCGGACTATTCCGGAGCGAGTACTGAAGCGCCTCATCGACCAGATCCCAATGAAGCGCCTGGGTCGCCCGGAGGAGGTGGCCCGCGCCGTCATCTACCTGGTGTCGTCCGATGGTGACTATATCACCGGCCAGCAGATCAGCGTGAACGGTGGCCTCTTCGTGTGATCCTTCAGCATGCCGTACAAAACGCCTCCATTCCTCCGTCGAATGATCCGGCGTGAAGCCGCTGGTGAGATCACAGCCCTCCTCGGCACCACCCTGCTGCTCCTGTTGATGATGAGCCAACCGGACTGGGACGCGCCCGCGCACCAGATCATCTGGGGAGCGGCTGGCCTGGGCCTTGTGGCGCTCGGGTTCTATCTCATGCTGAGTCGGCGGAGTCAGCCTGGGCGCCAGCGAGAGGGCGCAGCAAGAGAGTGATCCAGGGGGACAGCTCAGCGCTCGAGGGGCTCGCGTGGCTTCAGGATCCGTCGAACGCCGGCGGCCTCCAAGCCATCCGCGTCGTCGCTGTCGTGGCCCCCTGGCCACCACGGCGATCCCGGTTGTCGTCATCCTTCGGCGAAGCACATGACGCTGGCAGCGGAGAGCCCGTATGCAAAAACCAATCGGCAAGGATGAACGGCTTCGGGCCGACCATCTCCTCGGATTGGTGTTTTGTGGCGTAACCGGGTTTAACCTGGTCCTCCTTTACAACCACGCAGTCGAGGCCAACTGGGGCTGGTTCACACTCATCCTGCTGGTCTGCGTCCTCTTTCCTGGAGTCGTTCCCTACTTCAACCTGATTCGCGCCTTTCGAGAGGGTCACCTGATGAGGAGGTGGCAGGAGCCATTTGCGGTAGTCATCGGTGCGATCGACAGCATTGCCATTCTCAGTCATTGGCCAGATGCCCTCATCGATGTCTCATGGGTGTCGGCCTTCCTCATTGGCACCGCCGCCGCGTTCCTCCTGGGGGTCCAGTCACGCTAACGGCTTCGCCGCGAAGCTGCCCCTGACGCGACTTCGCCATGGAGCGGAGCGGGAGTCCCATGCGGCGGCCGCTCGGGTCGGGACGATCGACCCACAGAAGGGAGAGGGAGGATGAAACACGAGGAGTTGATCTATGCGGTTAGGGGCCACGTAGCTTCTATCACCCTGAATCGACCCGATCGATATAATGCCCTGAATCTGCGAATGGTGGAGAAACTCCTGGAGGTGGTGCTGGCCTGCGACGAGGATCCGGAGGTCCGCGCAGTGGTCCTTACCGGCGCCGGTCAGGCTTTCTGCGCCGGCGGAGATGTGAACGAGTTCGCCGAACGCGCTGAGACACTCTCACTCCACCTGAAACGGCTTCTGATGTTTTTCCACGGTATCATCTCCCGCATCAGTCGGATGGCGAAGCCGGTTATCGTCGGGGTCAACGGCGTGGCCGCCGGAGCCGGAATGAGCTTGGCCATGGCCTGCGACCTGGCCGTGGCAGCCGAGTCTGCCAGGTTCACCATGGCCTACTCCAAGATCGGGGCCACCCCGGATGGCAGTTCCAGCTACTTCCTCCCGCGGCTGGTGGGGCGACGGCGCGCCCTGGAGTTGACCTATACTAACAGGGTCCTCACGGCGAGGGAGGCAGAGGCCTGGGGCCTGGTGAACCGGGTGGTACCGGATCCCGAGTTCGCGGCCGCTGTGAACGCCCTGGCGGCGGAGCTGGCCGCCGGCCCCACCCTGGCCCTCGGACGGGCCAAGCAGCTTTTCTTGCTGAGTGAACATGAGAGCCTGGAGACACAGATGGAACACGAGACCCAGCTCATCGCTCTGAGCAGCCAGACCGCCGACTTCCGAGAAGGGGTGAAGGCCTTCACGGAAAAGCGGAAGCCGACTTTCAGCGGGCGTGAGTGATGCCGAACATGAATCTGAATCTGGGACGCCCTCGACCTCGTAGCGGACGGCCCACCCGCTCCACATTGACAAGTCGGTATGCCTGGGGTAAGGTAAGATAGTCCGCTAGGGGCGCGGTTGCTGAGACGTCCGGATGGAATCGGGACGACCCTTAGACCTGATCTGGGTAATGCCAGCGTAGGGAAGCGGGAACCGGGCGCAGTCAAGACGGCCGCAGCCGCACCTCACGGGGCTGCGGCCGTGCTGTTTGAGGGAGGCGTGAATCGGGAATATCCGAATCGCCCCGTCCTGGCCGTGGGGGCGGTGGTGGTGAAGGACGGAAAAGTGCTCCTGGCGAAGCGCGGCGCAGAGCCGGGTCGAGGCCTCTGGAGCCTGCCAGGCGGAGCCGTCCACCCGGGAGAGGAACTGAAAGTGGCCGTCGCCCGAGAGCTCCGCGAGGAGTGCGGGATCGAGGTGGTCGTCGAGGAAGCCGCCGAGGTCGTGGAGCGGATGATCCCCGACGCCGAGGGGCGCCTGCGGTATCATTACGTTATCCTGGACTACCGCGCGAGGTGGCTGCAGGGCGACCTCTCTCCGTCGGAGGAGGTGGAAGAAGCGCGCTGGGTGGATCCCGGTGATCTGCATCAGTACCGGATGACCCGGGGCACGGCGAACGTCATCCGCCGCCTGCTTGGGCGACAACACGACGGCCTCACAGGTCTTGGGGGATAGCGGATAGGTCACTCGACGTGGAACTGATGGTCAACGGCAAGAAGCTCGAAGTGACAGATGGCGCCACCATCACCGCACTCCTGGAGGAGCTGAACATCAACCCTCTGAGAGTCGCCGTCCAGCTCAACCTGGAGATCATCAAGCGGGAGCGGTACGACAAGACGACCCTAAGAGCAGGCGACAAGCTGGAGATCATCACCTTCATGGCGGGCGGTTCCGAATGAGAGACGAAGGGGCGCGGGAGGACAAGGCGATGGAGAAGAGCGACACCCTCAAGTTTGCCGGAAGGGAGTTTCGGTCCAGGCTCATCGTCGGGACGGGGAAGTACCCCGATCACCGATCGATGCAGCGGGCGCACGAGGCCTCAGGCGCCGAGATCGTGACGGTGGCGGTAAGAAGGGTGAACCTGGATCGGACCCAGGAGTCGCTCCTAGACTACATCGACGCGAAGAAGTATACGCTCCTGCCCAACACCGCTGGCTGCTACACTGCCGAGGAGGCGATCAAGACCGCGATCCTGGCCAGAGAGGTCGGCCTCTCTGATATGGTCAAGCTAAAGGTGATCAACGATCAGCGAACCCTTTTCCCCGATAATGAGGAGCTACTGAAGGCAACGAAGGTCCTGGTGAAGGAGGGATTCGTCGTCCTGCCCTACACCAACGACGATCCCGTCATGGCCAAGAAGCTGGAGGACGCCGGCGCTGCCGCCGTGATGCCGCTTGGCGCCCCGATCGGTTCCGGCCTCGGCATACGGAACCCGTACAACATCAAGATCATCCTCGAGGCGGCGCGAGTCCCGGTCATTGTCGATGCGGGAGTGGGTACGGCCTCCGATGCCACCATCGCCATGGAGCTGGGATGCGACGGGGTCCTGATGAACACCGGGATCGCGTGCGCCAAAGATCCGGTGGCGATGGCTGAGGCGATGCGACACGCTGTCATCGCCGGGCGACTGGCGTACCTGGCCGGGCGGATTCCCAAGAAGCTCTACGCCACCGCCTCGAGCCCGCTCGAAGGAATGGTCGAGCTATAGGAGTTCTTAGTGAATAGTTCAGAGTGGAAACTCATGGACCGGAACAGCCTACAGGACCGGCTTCTTTCTCTGAACTCTAAACTATGAACTATGAACCGTCTTCGTGGGGTCTGTACGTTGTCACCGACCGCTCCCAGACACAAGGCCGGCCCCTCGAGGCGGTGGTCGAGGCCGCGCTTGAGGGGGGAGCGAAAGCCATCCAGCTTCGTGAGAAGGATCTCTCCTCGCGAACCCTCTATGAACTCGCCCAACGGCTCCTCCCCATTGTGCGCAGCCGAGGTGCTGCCTTCCTCATCAATGACCGAATTGATCTAGCTATGGCCCTTCCGCTTGACGGCGTTCATCTCGCCCGAACCAGCTTTCCACCGGCCGAGGCGCGGCGCTTGCTCGGGGCGAGCCGGCTGGTCGGCATCTCCTGTCACACCGTCGAAGAGGCGATGGAGGCGCAAGAAGGGGCCGACTTCATCGTGTTGGGTCCAGTGTTCCCTACTCCATCGAAGGCGGCCTATGGACCTCCCATCGGTCTTGAGCGACTCCGGGAGGTCAGAAGGCGGATCGAGCTGCCGATCCTGGGAATTGGAGGGGTCACCGCATCGAATGCCGCCGAGGTGATCGCGGCGGGCGCCGATGGCGTGGCCTCGATCTCTGCCGTGATGTCGGCTGTCGATCCGGCCGCTGCCGTTCGAGGCCTGCTTCAGGTCGTCCACACTGCTTCCGCCCATGTGGATCGTGATTGACGGCTATAACGTCATCCGCCGTTCTCCCCGGCTCGCGCCCCTTGATCGTCGGGACCTGGAGGAGGGACGCGACGCCCTCCTGGCGGCGCTGAGCGCCTACCGACGCGTGAAGGGCCACCGGATCACCGTTGTGTTCGACGGCTGGGAACGAGGCGGAGCCAGCGAGCAGGCGGCACTGGTTGCCGGCGTGCGGGTCGTCTTCTCGCGCCGTGGGGAACGGGCGGATCAGGCCATCCTGCGGCTGGTGGAGAAGACGCCTGCAGGATCGGTCGTGGTCACCTCGGACCGCGCCGTGGGGAATGAAGCAGAGCAGAAAGGCGCGGTGGTCCTCTCGGCCGAGGAGTTTGAAGAGCCCTTAAACCGCGCCCTCCGTGAAGAGGATGACGGTGGTTCTCAGGAAGACGACGAGCCGACCTCCGAAGCCCTGGGACCTCGGAAGATGAAGGGCAACGCTTGACGCCCCCCGAAGCGAGCCAGACGGCGGATTACCACCCTAGGGCGGCTGTGAGGATTGGTTCCAGGTGCCAGGTTCGGGTAAAATCAGTTCCAGGTTCCGAGTGCCAGGTTCCTAGTTAAGGAGGAACACGTGATTTTTGAAAACTTGGAACATGGAACTCTATTAAAAAACAAAGAGGGGGAAAATATCCCCCCTCTTCATTGTATTCCGTGAGTGCCAGCTGAAGGGCTGCTAGATCAGAGTCCTGATGATCCCCTTTCCTATTTTACGGCGTCCTTCAAGGCCTTGCCCGCCTTGAACCGTGGCACCCTGGCGGCCTTGATCTTGATGACTGCACCAGTCTGAGGATTGCGACCGTTCCGGGCGGCCCGCCTGGCCACGCCGAACGTCCCGAAGCCAACCAGGGTTACCTTCTTTCCCTTCTTCAAGGAGTCCCGAACCCCAGCGACGAAACTGTGCAGGGCCGTCTCGGCAGCCTTCTTGGTGATGTGAGAGTCCCTGGCAATCTTGTCCACCAACTCCGCCTTTGTCATGCCCCCCTCCTTTGAGTTTAAGAGCTGATAACCCCACCCGACCGCCACCGATTCTCCCAGGCTCATATCAGACTTACCCTTGACCTGTCAAGCGAAAAAGGGCACGAGAGGCCAAGATACGCGGATACAACTGAGGGCAGGTCAGTCTAGCCTTCTGCCGTTTTGACCACGTGGAAGCATTCTCGCTTGGCGGGCCGGGCCGCTAGGGTCAAAGCCTTAGATCCGTCACCGTCGGCGTTTGGCCTGAGTAGTCGTAAAAACCCCGCCCAGACTTCCGCCCGTGATAGCCGGCCACGACCATCTTTCGGAGAAGTGGTGGCGGCGCGTAGCGCTGCTCTCGATACTCCTCGAACATGACGTTAGCGATGAAGTAGGTGGTGTCGAGACCCACGAAGTCGGCCAACGTGAAAGGCCCCATCGGGTGATTGCAGCCAAGTGTCATCGCCTTGTCGATGTCCTCCACCGTGCCAACGCCCGCCTCCAGAGCCCTTATGGCGTCGAGGAGGTAGGGAAGAAGCAGGCGATTCACGATGAACCCACAATTGTCCTTGGTGGTAACCGGCTCCTTCCCGAGCGACTTGGCGAAGTCGAACACGGTCCGATAGGTCTCCTCGCTGGTCCGGATGGTTCGGATCACCTCCACAAGCTTCATCACCGGAACGGGATTGAAGAAGTGCAGGCCCGCGAACCGGTCGGCACGGCCAGTCACGGAGGCCATTGCAATGATGCTGATGGACGAGGTGTTG